>NZ_JBHVPD010000067.1:0-60263 GCF_042887525.1 Kitasatospora sp. NPDC057936 | reverse complement strand
GTCCCACTCGTCCTTGCTCAGATCTCCCCGCCCCATGACCAGTACAACGAGCCGATCATGCGACGGTCACAAGATCCGCCGTACAGAACCTAGTCCGCGGTCCGGGAGCACGTGCGGGGGGCACGTTCGGGGGCACGTTCGGGGGCACCTGTGGGGTCGCCTGCGGGTCGGCGGGCTACTGGCGGTTCGACGCCGCCGACGCGCACGTGTGCCCGGAACGGCCGAGCGCCCGAGCGCGCCTCAGCCGCGTCCGAAGAACCGGCGCAGGAAGCCCGGTTTCGGCCGCGGTGCGGCCTCGGGCCTCGAAGGTCCCGGCTTCGCGGGCTCGGACGTCCCGTCCGCCTCGCCGGCGACGAAGCGGCGCGCCCGGTCGAGCTCCTCCGCCGGCAACCACGGCGCCGCGAGCGCCAGTTGGCCCACGGACCGCAGGATCGTCACCACCCGGGTGCGGTCCGCCTCCGCGCAGTAGCGCAGCCGCCGCCCGAGCTGGGCGGCGATGTCGGCGCGCGTCCCGGGGTGCGTCCAGCCGATCGCGACGAGCGCGAAGCCGGCCGCCTCGACCACCCAGTCCTCGGGGCCGAGCAGCAGGTCGAGCAGGACGCGGCGGCGGTCGGACCCGGCCCACGGCTGGTCGGTGCGGTGGTGGGCGATGCCCAGGCACGCGAAGGTCTGGACGGCGCGCACCCACAGCTCGGGCTGGTGGGCGAGCAGCGCCCGCCCGAGCTCGTCCTCGCGCGGCGCGGGCGGGTGCGCGAGGACTCCGACGAGGTCGTCGAGCGGCAGCCCGGCGAGCCGGACGGCGTGGTCGTAGGCGGCGGGGACGGTCGGCCAGACGAGTTCGGCGGTGGCCCGGACGAGTTCGGCGCTCGCGGCGGCGGGCGGGGCGACGGCGGGGCGCGGGTCGGTGCCGTCCCAGGTCCAGAGCGTGGTGGTGGGCTCGGCCAGCGGCAGGCGCGGGTCGGGGGTGCCGACCGACTGGTATCCGACGGTGGTGCGCGGCAGCGCGAGGTGGACGGCCAGCAGCGAGCTGGGCGGCTCGACGGTGGAGGCCGTGCAGTCGATCTCGGTGTCGCGCGTGGTGCCGGGCGCCTCCAGCACCTGGTGGAGCACGTTGACGGTCGCCTCGGTGGCGCCGGGGACGAGGCCGAGCCAGGGTGCGCGGTGGCCGAGGCGTTCGAGGAGGTCCTGGGCGTAGTCGTGGTCGGGGTGGGCGCGGTGGTGGTCGGCGAGCGCGAGCAGGTGGGCGGCGTCCCCGTCGACGGCGTGGCGCAGCCCGTGGATCGCCGGTCCGGCCTTGGGGTGGGCGGGGTCGGCCGCGAGGACGCGCTCCAGCCAGGGCAGTCCCTCGGCGGGGCGGCCGAGCGTCCCGTAGAGCTCGGCGACGTCGACGGCGAGGTAGCTGCTGGAGTCGTCCTGGTCCGGCGCGACGCGGCGCAGTTCGGCCTCCCACACGGCGAGCGCCTGCTCCGGGCGGCCGTCGGCGCGCAGGGCGTTGCCGAGCATGACGGACGGCATGTAGCCGGGGGCCAGGCGGTGGGCGTGCTCGGCGAGTTCGACGGCGCGGGCGGTGGTGCCGAGGCGGCGGGTCAGGCCGGAGGCCATCGCGAGGAGCAGGGCGTGGTCGGGGTGGCGGTCCACGACGGCCCGCACGAAGGTGTCGAACGGGCGGACGGCGTCGGCGAGTTCGGCGGGCAGCGGGTCGGGCAGCCCGCCGGAGGCACGGGCGACGGCCTGGGCGACGGCGTCCGGGTCGACCAGGCCCGGCAGGTCCTCGCGGGCCAGCCAGGCGGGCGCCCAGGGTCTGCCGGGGTCGAACTGGACGGCGGAGGCGAGCATGCCGATCGCCGCGTCCCAGTCGCCGGCCGCCGCCTCGACGTGGGCCCGGCAGACGACGGTGCCGAGGAAGACCTGGCCGTCGAGCGGGAAGAGCTCGCGGGCGGCGGCCGGGCCTCCGGCGGCGGCGCACAGCTCGGCCAGGGCCTCGTGCAGCTCGGGCAGTTGAGGGTCGGTGATCATCGCGTCGGCGAGGTGGTCGGCGGCGTGCGGCAGGTCCCCGGAGTCGATCGCCAGGCGGGCGACCGCCACTTCGCCCTCGGCTGCCAGGCGTTCGTCGCCGCCGTCCTTGCGTTCCATGGTCCGATCCCCCGTCGTGCCCGGTATTCCGCTGTGCGCGGTACGCGCGAATATGCGCGAACGAGGTTATCCCGCTTGTCCGACGACATGACGATCACCCCGACGGGGCGTCGCGACGTACCCGGAGGGCCGACTTCCGGCGCCAGGCTCGTTCTAGAGTGGGACTCGTGAGCTCCCTGCCGCAGGAACCCTCGCCCCCGGCCCGCGAAAGCGACCGCGACACCGCCGTCCAGCGTCTCCAAGAGGCGTACGCCGAAGGCCACATCACGCACGAGGAGATGGACGAGCGCCTCGACCGGCTGCTCGTCGCCCGCACCCAGGGCGACCTCGTCCAGGCCCTGGGCCCGCTCCCGCCGGAGAAGCCCGGCACCACCGCCACGATCGGCGCCCTCGGCGGGCGGATCGTCCGGCGCGGCTCGTGGCGGGTGCCGCGCACCCTCAGGGTCGAATCGGCGTTCGCCCGGGTGCACCTGGACCTCTCCAAGGCGGTCATCGAGCATCCGGTGATCGACATCGTGCTGGGCCTCGGCACCGGCCGGGCGAAGATCACCGTGCCCAGGGACGCGGTCGTCGACCTGGACGGCCTGACGAGCGGCTGGAAGGACACCGTCTACCGGCCCCCGCGGAGCACCTCCGGCGGCGGGCCGACGATCCGGTTCTCCGGCGCCATGGGGTACGGGCGGCTGAGGATCCGGCACGCGCGACGCTGAGCGGCACTAGGGTCGTCGCCCGTGCCTGAACTCTCGTCACATCACCAGACCACCGCCGGCGCGTACGACGCCGTCGCCGTCCGCTACGCCGACCTCGTCCGCGACGGGCTCGCGCACCTCCCGCTGGACCGCTCGTTCGTCACCGCCTTCGCGGACGTCGTGCGGTCCGGCGGCGTTCCGGGCCCGGTCGCGGACCTAGGCTGCGGGCCGGGGTACGTGTCCGCGTTCCTGCGCGGGCTCGGCCTCGACGTCTTCGGCGTCGACCTGTCCCCCGCGCTCGTCGGGATCGCCCGCGAGACGTACCCGGGCATCCGGTTCGACGTCGGGCCGATGGACGCGCTGGAGGCGGCGGACGGGTCGCTGGCCGGGGCCGTCTCCTGGTACTCGCTGATCCACACACCTCCGGCGGACGTCCCCTCGTACCTGGGCGAGTTCAGGCGGGTGGTGGCCGCCGGCGGGCACGTCCTGCTCGGCTTCTTCGAAGCCGAGGGGGACCCGGTGACGCCGTTCGACCACAAGGTGACGACGGCCTACCGGTGGCCGATCGACGAACTCGCGCGGCTCGCGGGCGAGGCGGGGTTCACGGAGGTCGGCCGGATGCTGCGGGAGCCCGGCGAGAACGAGCGCTTCCGGCGCGGGCACCTGCTGCTGCGGGCCGTGTAGCGACTCACCCCTGCGCGGCCTCGACCTCGACCTCGACCTGGATCGGCGGGAGGGGCTGCGCGGGGCGGGGCTTCGGCTCGGACAGGGCGCCGGCGAGCAGGAGCCCGAACCCGACCAGTTGGAAGGGCAGGGTGAACAGCGGGACCAGGTTGGCCCCCAGGACCGGATCGGTGGCGCGGATCAGCGGTTCCAACCAGAGCGTCAGGGCGACGGTGGAGACGACCGGCGCGAGTGCCATGACCAGGCAACCGGCCATGGCGAGGCGGGCGTTGCGGCCCCTCTTGCGGATGTGGTTCGCGGCGACGACGGCGCCCACGAGGGGCGTCAGGACGTCGACGGCGATGACGCCCAGGCCGATGAGGCCGGCGGTGAGTTGATCGCTCAAGGGGTTCCGATCCGGGTGCGGGACGGGGGCGGCGCGAAGATATCGGGCCTGGGGTGGGGAGTACAGCGGTTATCGGGCCGGAGGGCGGAGCGCCGCCCCGGCAAACCGGTCGCGTGCCCGGTGCGGAACTTCGTAGGATCGCGGACAGCGGGACCGCGCAATCCCGCAGGATGCGGCCCGTGGCAGAGCGGCCCATTGCAATCGATGCACCGGAGGCCCCCCGTGCATCGATCCGCGGAGGAGGAGCGGCCCTGCTCCGAGTCTGCCCGTGGGTTCGAATCCCACCGGTTCCCGCATCCGCCCCGATCTTTCGACGGCGCAGGAAGTCGGCTGGATCGACTTCCTGCGCTTTTCCGTCGGCCTGGCCGGGGCGGGGCCACCGCCAGGCTCCGGACCCTCGTCCTCGGGGCCGAGGCCGGGGAGTTCGACCACCTGACCTGAGGCCCGCCCCTCGGTCCGCACAGCCGGGGGGTATCTTCCCGATCATGAACAGAGTCCGAGCCACCAGGCTCATCGGGTCGAGCTTCGGGCTCGTCTTCGTCCAGGCCAACGCCGGCGCCCTCCCCGAACCCGTCTCCGTCCCCCTCCGGGTCCTCGCGGTCGCGGCCTTCCTCTTCCTCGGTCTCTTCAACCGCCGACCCGCTCCCGAGGCGACCACCGCCCCCGCACCCCGGTTCGGTGGTCGCTACTGGCTCGTCGCCGCCGCCGAAGTGGTGGGCATAGCCGCCGGCCTCGCTGTCATCAACAAGGCCTTCCACACGCCCACCGCCACCGTCGGCTGGATCGCCTTCGTCGTTGGCGTCCACTTCTTCGGCCTCGCGACCGCCTGGAGCCGCCCCCAACTCCGCGTCCTCGGCGGCTCGATGGCAGCCTGCGGCGCCATCGGCATGACCCTGGCCTTCCTCGGCGCCCCCGCAGCCGCCGTCTCCACCGTCGCCGGCATCCTCCCCGGCGTGTTCCTCTTCGCCTCGGTCTGGTGGTCCAGCCGGCCTCAACCGAGCTAGGGACTCGCCCTCTTCTCCAAGAAGTGCCGAAGCCGAAGGCACTGGGTGTGAATCGCTCGGTCGGGGCGCAGGAGTCCCGCAGCTCCGGATGGACGGCGGACCGCTCGCACCGCTCATGCAGCCTGGCGGTCGCGGGTGGTGGCGAGCTCGCGGGCCGCGGCGGCGACGGCGCGGAAGTCCTTGCGGAGGATCTTGGAGTGGTTGCTCGGGACCTTGGCGCTGACCTCGATGTTCGGGTTGCGGGCGAGCACCGGTTCGAGGTTGGCGCGGAACTGCTCGATGTCCTTCTCCTTGGCACCGAGGTTGCCGCCGGTGGCGACCACGTAGCGGGTCGGTGCGGTCAGGCGGTCGAGGACCGGTTCGAGGGCGGTCGGCGCGCAGAGTTCGATGGCCTGGAAGTTGATGTCGGCGTGCTGGGCGGCGTTCATCCGGGCGGCCATGCCGAGCGGGCGGCAGATCGGGAAGAGCGGGCTCAGGCGGCGGAACAGCTTGCGGATCTTGGCCCGCGCCGCGTCGTCGAGCCAGCCGCTCGGGCTGGGCATGGCGCCGTCGACAGAGACCACGCCCGCCACGCGCCCGGGGTTGCGGGCGGCCCAGTTCACCGCGACCAGTGCGCCGTACGACCAGCCCACCAGGATCGGCCGTTCCACGCCCCGCGCCGCCAGCACCGCGTCGACGTCGCGCAGGCACGCCTCGAACGAGTAGTCCGCCGACCGCGCCGACTTGCCGCGGGCCCGCTCGTCGAAGGTGATGTGCCGGTAGCCGGGGCCGAGTTCGGCGATCACGCGCCGCCAGTGCGACTGGTCCGCGTAGGACCCGTTCAGGTAGACCACCGGAGTGCCGGACCCGCCGGTGTCGGTGACGGCCAGGGCGGTGTCCTCGACCTGCACCATGCCGGTCCAAGCAGCGTGGTTGATGCTCATGGTGTGCCTCGTTTCGGAAAGTTCGGACGTGGTCGGGACGGGCGGGGCGGTTCAGATGCTGCGGGCGGTGATGTCGCCGTAGGCGGTGGTCGCCCGGACGCGCAGGTCGGCGGTGCCCTCGGCGTTCCGGAGCGAGTTGTGGATCCGGCCGTAGGAGGTGCCGGCGTCCAGCGAGGCGGACACCCCACGGGCGGCACCGACCGAGATCTCCCCGGACTGCGTCTCCAGCACGACCTCGCCGCGCACCGCCTCGCCGATGCGGATGTCGCCCTGCTGGGCGGTGACCGTGGCCGGACCGTTCAGACGGCCGACGGTGATGTCGCCAGCCTGGACGGTGAGCCGGGCCTCGGCGACCTCGGCGAGCTCCACCGTGGCCCGAGCGCCCTCGAACGCGACCTCGCCGAGCCGTCCCACGCCGCGCAGTTCGGCGTCGGCCGCCTTCGCCTCGACGCGGGATCCGGACGGCAGGTGGACGGTGACCTCGACCGAGCCGGAGTTGCCGAGCATCCGGCTCTCCGCCTCCCGGGCCACGATCCGCAGGACACCGTCGGCGTACCCGACCTCGATCCGCTCGGCCGCCTTCACGTCACGGCCCTTGGCGGCGTCGGCCGGCCGGACCTCGACGGTGGTCTCGGCGCGGTCGGCCGCGATGAGACGGATGCGGCCCGCGGGGACGTCGAGGACGGCGGCGACCGGGGCGGGGGTGGCGAACGTCTGCATCGTCTTCTCCTTCGATCAGCGGCGGGGCCTGGTTACCCTCGCCGTTTCTGACGATGGAAAAGCTACGTTGCTTTCTAGTTAGCGGCAACACATTCGTTGCGAGAAACTGCCATCACAGCAGGTCAGAGCCAATAAATCGTTGCAGAGCCCCTGAAGAGTAATGCAACGAACAGGTCGGATCGTTGCAATGCGACGCAGGTGAACGCTACGCCCCGGGCGTCGGCGGCCGGCCGACAGCCGGGGCGCGGGACCTCACCGCAGGAGGTTCAGGGCGGCCTCCAGGGCATCCTCGGCCGGGACCTTCACGTCGGGCTCCACGCCGACGCCCTCCCAGTTCGTGCCCGTCACCGGGTTGATCGAGCGGGCCGTCGGGACCGTCACCATCACGTGCGGGGCCACCGGGATGCGGGCCGTGGGGTGGGCGCCTCCCCTGGTCGTCTCGCCGACCAGCGTGCCGCGCTTCAGTGTCTTCAGGTTGTAGGCCAGTTCCTCTCCGCCCGAGAACGTGAAGTCACTGGTCAGCACGACCACCCGGCGGTCCAGGTAGCGCGGCGCGGCGAGGTGGCCCAGCGTCCAGTACTGCCGGATGCTGTCCGTCTTCCGCTCGTAGATGTCGTTGAGGTGCACCTCGTCGTTCGCGAAGAGGTAGCTGCACCACAGCTGCACGCCCTCCGGCGCCCCGCCGGCGCACTCGCGCAGGTCGATGATCAACGCCTCGGTCGGCGCCAGCAGTTGCATCGCCGCCGCGAACGCCGGGCCGCCGAGCTCCGCCGGGGCGATCATCCGGAGGTCGAGGTAGCCGATGTTGCCGTCCAGCTGTTCCACGCGCCGCACGCCGTAGTTGTTCGCCCGCGCGTACTGGGCGAACCGCTCCCGGGCGACGCTCTCCGGCTCCTCGTCCATCGACTGCGGCTCCTCGCTCCACAGCAGCCGCAGGTGCTTGTCGGGACACACCGCTTGCAGGTCCCGCGTCACCTGCTCGCACAGCTCCTGCTCGGGCAGGCCCTCGTACGCGCCTTCGGCCAGCCGGCCGCGGATCGCCGCCTCGATCGCCGCCGTCTTCTCGGGGTACACGTAGCCGGCGGTGATGCGGGCGAGGGCGGCGTCGAGTATCGCTTCATGAGTGGTCATTCGCGCGATGGTAGGTCTCCGCCGACCGAACACCCAGCGGTTTTCACGCCCCCGGCGAGACCCCCAGCGACCGCACGGTGAGCGACTGCTGCGCGGAGCCCACCGGGCCGTGGACGTCGTGCAGGACCGTGCTGGTCAGGCCGTGCCCTGTCGGGCCGAAGGTGACGGTCGTGTCCATCCCCGTCCAGCGGCCCCCGGGCTGCCGGTGCAGGTGGATGGTGAGGTCCACGTTCGGGAACATCCACTCCGTGTGGTCCTGCCGCACCGCGATCCCGTTCGCCGTGTCCACCAGGGCGACGAACGACGCGAGCGGGCCGATCTCCTCGCCCGCCACCAGCCCGACCTCACTGCCGATCCAGGCCTGGGCCCGGCCCTGCGCCAGCTCCCGGCGCCGGACGTCGATCGACGCGATGTAGCCGCCGTCCCACAGCTCGCTCATCGGCCACGGCTCGAACTCCCCTGGCCCGGCGAGGGGTTCGACCGGGCTGCCGGCCACGGCCGACGTGTCGGAGGTCGCCAGGTACCAGGCGCGGGCGCGGATCACCGCCCGCTCCCCTATGACCAGGACCGCCTCCACCAGCTCGACCGTCCGCCCCGGCCGGATGGTCTCGACGGTGATCTCGCACTCGTCGACGGCGAGCCGGCCCAGGATGTCGAAGGCGATCCGCGACAGCGCCAGTCCGCCCGCCGCGCCCGTCTGCGCCCGGTGCCGCTCGATCGCGTGGACGACGAGGCCGCCCACCGGGCTGAAGTGCAGTTCGTCGTCGTTCCAGGCGCCGCCCGCGTGGACGGTGGGCTTGAAGCGACGCTCGCCGGTGCGCTCGAAGTAGCTGTCGTTCACGCTCGCGATCGTAGGCGCCCGAACATCCCCCCGGAACGGTGACGATCCCCACACCCCCCGCGCGACCCCCGCAGCTCAGCGCGCCGCGACCACCAGCTCCTCGAACGTGGCGGTGGTGGTGAATCCCAGCTGCTCGTAGAGGTGGATAGCCGGGGCGTTGTCCGTGCGCACGTTGAGGCCGATGTGTGCGGCCGTCCTCGCGAGGCGGCGGCACAGCGCGGTGACGCAGGCGCGGGCGAGGCCCCGCCCCCGGGCGTCCGGGCGGGTGGTCACGTTGCCGAGGACGGCGACGCCGTACGCGGCGGAGTGGACGTGCACGCCGGCCGTGGCCAGCAGCCGGCCGTCCGCACCACGGAGGCCGACGTAGCCGCCGCCGAGCACGAGCCGCTCGTCGAACCAGGACTCGGGGTAGGCCTCGGCGAGGAGCGTGCGGAGGTCGGGGACGTCGTCGCCGGTCAACAACGCGGACTCGAAGGCGGGTTCGGGGAGCGAAGGCCCGTCCGGGAGCATCATGCGAAGCAGCGTCGAACGGTGCTCGACACCGAAGTCCGGCGCCAGGGCGCGGTGAGCCCCCACCGGCAGCATCGCCGTGAAGCGGCGCGGCAGGAACGGGCGCAGCTCGCCCAGGAGCGCTTCGAGCGCCGGGACGTCGGCCGGGCGGGCAAAGGCGAGCAGGACCGGGATGCCGCCGCCCGTGTAGAGCAGGGCCACCGGGCCACCGGTCGTGTACCAGGTGGTGTTGGGCCACAGCGTGTCGTCGAGGTCGCCGAGTTCGAAGAGGTGGAGCGCCGGGTCGGCCAGGAAGCGGGCGGCGAGGGCGGACCGGTCGTGCAGGCTGATGAGGGGCACTCGGTGAGGATACGGACAACCGCCGCGCCCGCTCGGTCGGGTTCGCACGCGTCACGCCGGGAGGAAGCGCGCCCCCGGCCCCGGGGCCCGGTAGACCTCGCCGGACGGCAGGTGGGTGTGGCCGGCGGCGCATTCGAGGACGAGGGCGACCGGCTCGTCGCAGGGCTCCTCGTCGCCCGCGGCCGCGTGCCGGACGACGACGCCCGGGCCCTCCTCGTCGGCGAGGTACTTGTCGCCCCACTCCAGCAGCGCGAGCAGCGTGGGCCGCAGGTCCGTGCCCTTCGGTGTCAGCCGGTACTCGAAGCGCTGCCGGTCGCCGGGCGTCGCCGACGTCACCGAGGCGATCCTCGACGCGGAGGAGGGGGCCTGGCCGCGCGACCCCGGCCGGATCTGGGTGTTCCCCACCGAGGTCCCGGAAGGGCACTGGGGGACCGCCGGGCAGGTCAGGCCCCTCGCGGCGATCCTCGCCCGGCTCACCGGGGGCGACCGCGCGCGGGCCGGCGCACTCGCCGCGCAGCGGCTCGCGGCCAGCCGGGCCGAGCACGCCGCGCTGCCGTAGAGGTCCAACAACGCGGCGGGAGCGGGGTGTTCGGCACCCCGCTCCCCCGCACCGGGCCGTGTCCCGGTATGGTCGCCGGGCTGTCACGGCGTGGTCAAAAGGCCGTCAAAGCCGTGGTGCCCGTGCGCCGGCGTGCGCTATCAACGTTCACCGAGAGGACCGCCGACCGACGGTCCACGAGCACGGGGGAACGACACGTGAACAGCTCCGCCTCCAGTACGGGCATGCGCGCGCTCGCCGGCCTCGCCGTCGTCGGCGTGCTGACGCTCACCGCCTGCAACGACAACTCGTCGTCCGACACGGCGAAGACCGCCGCACCCGCCGCCCCGACGACCGCGGCCCCGGCGACCACCGCGGCCGCGCCGTCCGCCACCCCGAGCGCCGCCGCGCCGACGACCCCGGCCGCCGCGCCCACCGCCTCCGCGCCCGGGGGCGCCCCGGCCGCCGGCACCGGCAAGGACGCCGCAGCCGGGACCACCGCCAAGATCGGCGACACCGTCCAGGTGCCGTTCAGCTCCGGCAGCACCAAGGGCAGCATCGCCATGGCCGTCACCTCGATCGAGCAGGGCACCCAGGCCGACCTGGACAGCCTCAAGCTCGGCGACAAGGCCGCGGGCATGGTGCCGTACTACATCCACTACAAGTTCACCAACGTCGGCACCACCGACCTGTCCAACAGCACCCTGACCCACATCAGGGGACTCCAGCCGGACGGCTCCGGGGCGCAGGGCGTGGCGATCTTCACGTCCTTCCCGAAGTGCACGGCCAGCCCGATGCCCCCGGGCTTCACCAACGGCCAGTCCGCCGTCGGCTGCTTCGTGTCGCTCGCGCCGGCGGCCTCCAAGGTCGCGGGCGCCGAGTACTCGGCCGACCCGTACACCATCGGCAAGGGCGTCGTCTGGAAGTGACGCCCCCGGTCTACGGGGTGCCCGCGGGCACCCCGTAGACCTTCAGGAACGCGTCGACCCCGACGGCGGCGATCCGCCCGACCTCCTGCTCCGGCACCGGCAGCGCGCCCCAGAAGGAGCGGTCGGCCACGCCGTGGAAGGTCAGCAGCGTGAACTGCTCGGCGGCCAGGGCCGGATCGTCGACCGCCAGCAGCCCGCGGGCGGCCAGGGCCGTGAACCTCTCGGCGAGGTCGCGCAGCGAGGCGATCGGGCCCGCCTCCAGCCACGCCTCGAGGACGTCCGCCGGGATGTTGGCCACCTCGGCGCGGATCGCGCGGCCGAGCGCGCCGTGATCGCCCGCGGACAGGACGGCGTGCGCGCGGTCGACGGCGAAGTCGGTGAGGTCCTGCCGCAGGTCGACGATCTTCCCGAGGCGGCGGTCGGCCAACTCGCGGATCGTGCCGGCCAGTTCGGCGGAGCTCGTCAGGGCGACCGACAGGAAGAGCGTCTCCTTGTCGGCGAAGTGGTTGTACACCGTGCGCTTCGAGACGCCGGCCTCCGCCGCGATCGCGTCCATGCTCGCGCGGACGTACCCCTCGCGCCCGAACACCGCCGTCGCGGCCCGCGTGATGGCCACCCGCTTCTCCGGGCGCCCTGCTCCGCTCGTCACCGCCACGGCGACTCCTGTCCTGAGTGGGAAACTAGCCGGTGCAGTGTACAGCAGTGGGGCGAGGGCCGGGACGCGGCCGGCCGGGGAAGCCCTGCCGGGGGCGAGGGCCGGGCGGGGGCGGGGGCCGGACGAGGGCGAGGGCCGCGGCCGGAAGCCGGCCCGACGGGACCGGCCGCGCGGCGCGGCGGGGCCCCGGCCGGGCGGGGTGTGGCCGGGGCCGGCGGTGGGGCCACGGGTGCCGCCGGGCGGCAGGTGCGCCTGCGGCGGCGGGCTTCGGGCCGCTCCTCCCCCGTCATCCGACCGCCCGCGCCGCGTCCGTGCGGGCCGGGAAGCCCGGGGTCCACCGGGTGGCGCCGGTCGGCAGGACGGCGAGCGCCTCTATCCCCGGCTGGGCGGCCGCCCAGGCGAGGCCCCGGTCGGGACCCATCGCGAAGGCCGCCGTCGTCCACGCGTCGACGCGCGCCAGCCGTTCGCCGACCAGGGTCAGCGAGGCGAGGCCCTGCGCCGGTCTCCCCCGGTACGGGTCGACGATGTGGGCGCCGCGCTCGGCGGTGCCCGAGGTCGCCACCGCGACGTCGTTCCCGGTGACCACGGCGACCACCTCCCCCGGCCGCAGCGGGTCCGCGATGCCGACCCGCCAGGGCCCGCCCGCCGTCTGGACGTCGCCGCCGCCGCTCACGCAGTGCCGCCCGTAGCCGGCCTCCCGCAGGGCCCGCGAGGCCTCCTCGACCGCCCAGCCCTTGACCCAGCCGCTCGGGTCGAGCACCCCGCCGGGCCGCATGGTGAAGAAGCCGTCCGTCTGCGCCGCCACCTCGCGGCAGCGGGCCAGCACCTCCGCGACCTCGGGGTCGCACGCGCCGAGGGCGATCTCCCCGCGCTCGAACCGGTTGATGTCGCTGTCCTCCCGATAAGGGGAGAAGACCTCGTCGATCCGGTGCAGCCGCACGACGATCCGGGCGAGCAGGTCCTCCAGTTCCCGGCCGCCGCCGTGAACGGCGAAGGAGAAGACCGTCCCCATCACGTGCTCGGCGTGCCTGCGCACCCCCGCCGTCATGAGCCCGCCTTGTCGAGGGCGCTCTGCAGCGAGCGGGTGTAGCCGTCGCTGGTGTAGGTAGCGCCGGAGACGACGTCGATCGCGGCGCTCTGGGCCGAGATGGCCTCCTGGTTGAGCACCGGCAGGGCGTAGCTGTTGATGGACCGGTCCCGCCCGCTCTCGCTCGGGTACCTGACCACGTCGATCCTGGTGATCTTCTTGCCGGCGAGGGTCACCTTGACCTGGACCGGCCCGTACCGGGTGTCGACGGAGTCCCCGGTGATCGCGCGGGTGCCCGAGGTGTCCGAGGCTTGCGCGGGCGGCGCCGAGGAGGTGCCGGACGTACCACCGGAGCCGCCCGAGCCGCCCGAGCTGCCGGAGCTGCCGGAGCTGATCGGGGCGGCGGCGCTCGCGGCGCCCTGGTGCGGCTTGAGCGACAGCAGCAGGATCACGCCCGCGGCGGTGGCGCTGCCGACGACGACGGCTCTGCGCACGGTGGGTACTCCCCTTGCTCGTCGGGAACGGTCGGGAACGGTCAGGGACTTGGGGCTTCGGGGACTTCGGGGCAGGGACGGTCAGAAGCCGAAGGCCTCGTGGTGGATCCGGCGCACGCCGGCCGCGCGCAGGGCCCGGACGGCGTCCGCGGAGAACTCCTCCGGGCCGCAGAGGAACACCTCGTGCCGGGCGAGGTCCGGGACGAGCCGGCGCAGCACGGCCCCGAGGTCGCCGACCTCGGCGCGGGTGCCGACCACCGGGTGGACGGCGGCGCCGCGGCGGGCGGCGATCGCGGCGAGCTCGTCCTGGAACAGCAAGTCCTCCGAGCGGCGGGCCCGTTGGACCAGCGTCACCTGGCCCGGCAGCGTCTCGAACAGCGCCCGCAGCGGGGTGATGCCGACCCCGGCCGCCAGCAGCAGCACCTTGCGCCGCCGCTGTCGCCGCCCGGTGAACGCGCCGTACGGGCCCTCGGCCCGCACCGGGGTGCCGGGCTCCAGCTTCGCGACGGCGGCGCTGTGCTCGCCGAGGTCCTTGACGGTGAAGCGCAGGAAGGGCGGGCGCACCGGCGCGGACAGCGAGTACGGGTTGGCGGTCCAGCGCAGGCCGGGCGCCTTGAACTCCAGGCGGAAGAACTGCCCGGGTTCGGCCCGCAGCCGCTCCACCTGCTCACCGACGAGGAACACCGACACGACTCCGGGGCCCTCCGGCCGCACCTCGGCCACCCGCAGCCGGTGCCGCCGGTCGCGCAGGTAGGGCAGCGCCAGCCGGTACCAGCCGAGCACGGCGAGGGTGCCCAGGTAGAGGGCGTACCAGGCCGGGCGGGCGGGGCCGTCGCCGAGGTCGGCGCCGGTGGTGAGCTGGTGGCCGAAGGCGAGCGCGACGGCGAGGTAGGTGGCCAGGTGCAGGTAGTACCAGGCGTCGTAGCCGAGGCGGCGGCGGGCGATCCGGGCGGAGAGCGCGCCGGTGGCCAACAGCAGGAGCGTCCCGGCGGTGGCCTTGAGCATGTCGGGGTAGTGGAGGACGATGTCCACGCCCTCCCCCACCACCCCGCGCCCGTCGGTCAGCGCGTAGCCCCACACGATCGTGAGGACGTGCACGGTGACCAGGCCGACCAGGTAGCGGCCGCCGAAGCCGTGCCAGCGGGCGAGCCGGTCGGCGCCGACCTCCCGCTCCAGCAGCGGGATCCGGGCCATGAGGAGCAGCAGGACGGGCGCGGCGTACCCGGCGAGCAGGCCGGAGATCCGGCCGGCCCCGCTCAGCCAGCCCGCGGCGCCGGACACGAAGGCCGTGTCGCGCCACCACAGGGCGAGCACGCCGAGCGCGCCGAGGGCGACGGCGGCGAGCACCGCGCCGGGGACGAGCTCCTCCGGAGCCCGGTGCCAGACCGCCGCGGGCGGCGGTGTGACGGTGGCGGCCATTGCGCGCCCCTCCTCTCGCCTCCGGGTGCCTCTCGGGGAGCGCCATTGTGCTGGCGGGAATTCAACGAGGCCTGAGCCCGCCGTCCGCCGTGCCCGCGAACGCCCCCGAACGACCCGGAAAGCCCGGCATCACCGCAGGTCAGGAGCGTCTTTTCGGGAAGCGCTTTTCTCACCGCCTTCTCATCCGCGACAATCGGCGCCACGGCCGACGGCGCCCGGGCGGGGAAGTCGCCGGGAGACCGCGGAGAGCCCTCGGCCCGAAACCTGCGCCGAACAGGGGTGCTATATGCTGCGCTCGATCTCTACACCCGTGTAGAGGAAACCTGTACGCGAGCCTGCCCCCGACCGACAGCGGGAACCGGCCGGCCGAACGCCGACGTCCAGTCATCGACAGCGACCACGACGCCGTCCCGCCGAGGGACCGGGTGAGGCCGCCGCCGTGGCACACGGGCGCGGCAGACACCGGGGGTGAGTGCGTGGCTGGAAGACGAGGACGGACGTCCTCCGCCCAGGAACCGGAACGGCGGCCGGGACGGCCCGCGGCTCCCGAGCCGTCCGCGGCCCCCGGGCGCGGCGCGGCGGCCGGACGGTCCGCCGCGGCGGGCCGGAGCGCCGCACCGGCGCGGAGCCGCCGCCCCGGCGGCGCCCTGCTGCCCGCGGTGCTGGCCCTCGTCCTGCCCGCGCTCGGCGCGGCCGTCGACGAGCTCTCCGGCCCCGGCATGGGTTTCGCGTTCGCGGCCGGCGCCGTCCTCGGGACGGGCCTGGCGGCGGCGCTGAGCACCCGCAACGGCTGGTGGTGGGTGCTGTGCGCCTCGCCGCTGGTCGTCCTCGGCGTCACGGCCGCCGCCGAACTGGCGGCCGACGGCGACGCGTACAAGGGCAAGGCGCTGGCGACCGGCTCCGCGAAGTGGGTCGTCCACGGCTTTCCCGTGATGGCCGCGGCCGCAGGGGCGGCCGTGCTGGTGATCGTGGTCCGGGTGGTCCTGGACGGGAGGAAGCACCATGGCTGAGAACCCCGCCGGCGGCGAGGGCCGCGGCGCGGCCCGACGCGCCGCGCAGACCCCGAAGACACCGGCCGCGCGCCGGTCGCCGCTGCTCATCGCCGGCCGCACGGCGGCCGTCTCCACGGCGCTCGCGGTCTTCGTGTCCAGCGGCGTGGTCTGGTACGAGTACACGTCACTCACCGACGGCATGACGACGTCCAACGCCATCGCCGAGACGAAGAAGGACGCGCCCAAGCACCTGGACAACTCGGTCAACCTGCTGCTGATCGGCCTCGACAGCCGCAAGAACATGGACGGCACCGACCTGCCCCCGGAGTTCGTCCAGGACGAGCTGCACGCCGGCCACAGTTCCGACATCGGCGGTTACAACACCAACTCCCTGATCCTGCTGCACATACCGGCGGGCGGCGGCAAGGTCCAGGCCGTCTCCATCCCCCGCGACGACTACGTCATGACGTTCAAGGGCGACGGCACCCAGATGGGCATGGCCAAGATCAAGGAGGCCTACGGCAACGCCAAGGACAAGGCCACGCCCGCGCTCCAGGCCAAGGGCCTCAAGGGCGCGGACCTGGAGAAGGCCGGCCGCGACGCCGGGCGCGCGGCGACGATCCGCACCGTCCAGACCTTCCTGGACCAGCCGATCGACCACGTCGCCGAGGTCAACCTGATGGGCTTCTACGACATCGCCAAGGCGGTGCAGCCGATCGACGTGTGCCTCACCCACGACACCAAGGACCCGGCGATCGAGGGCCAGGGCTCCGGCGCCGACTTCCACAAGGGCATCAACCACCTCAACGCCTCCCAGGCGCTGTCCTTCGTCCGCCAGCGGCACAACCTGGACGGCCCGGACGGGAACTCCGGCGACTTCGCCCGCACCCACCGCCAGCAGGCCTTCATCTCGTCCGTCACGCACAAGCTCAAGCAGGACGGCATCATCAGCGACCTGGGCAAGCTCAAGGACCTCTTCGGCGTCGTGCAGAAGGACCTGGTCATCGACAACCAGTGGAACGTCCTCGACTTCGCCCAGCAGGCGCCGGCCCTGACCGGCGGCAACGTCGAGTTCAACACCCTCACCTTCGACGGCTTCGGCAAGAAGAACGGCCAGGACGTCAACCTCGTCACCCCGTCCAAGATCCAGAAGGTGGTCAAGCAGGTGTTCGGCTACGCCGACGCCTCCGCACCCGCGCCCGCACCCGGCGGCGGCCCGGGTGACTCGCCCACCACCGAGGCGGCCCAGCCCGCCCAGGCGCCGACGACGCCCGCCGCGGCCGAGGCCGCCACGGTGAACGTCTACGACGCCTCCCCCGTCAAGGGCGCCGGCGCGTCGGAGTCCAAGGCGCTCGTGGCGATGGGCTTCAAGGAGGGCAAGGTCCTCCAGGCGACGTCCAAGCCGAAGACCACCACCGTGGTCTACGGCAAGGGTGCCAAGGACGCCGCCGACCAGATCGCCGCCCGCTACGGCGTGACCGCCACCGAGTCGGCCTCCTCCTCGCCCGGCCACGTCACCGTCACCCTCGGCACCTCCTTCACGGGCGCGGCCGGCGACAAGCCCGCCGCCCCGGGCGCCGGCGCCTCGCAGGCTCCGGCCGACCCGGCCGCCGCCCTGCCGATGCAGGGCCCC
The DNA here is from genome assembly GCF_042887525.1 of Kitasatospora sp. NPDC057936. Classification (NCBI taxonomy): domain Bacteria; kingdom Bacillati; phylum Actinomycetota; class Actinomycetes; order Kitasatosporales; family Streptomycetaceae; genus Kitasatospora; species Kitasatospora sp. NPDC057936. The sequence continues at coordinate 43,217 of NZ_JBHVPD010000067.1, read as the reverse complement.
GGCGTCGACGCCCAGTCCGACGGCGGCATCCCCTGCGTCTACTGACGCACCCCACCCACCGCGCCGAAGGCGGGGCTCCCACCCGGGAGTCCCGCCTTCGGGCGTTTGCGGCCGACCCCTCGACACTTTCTCTGTACTATGTATAGTGTACTGCGTACGGGATAACCGTGCGCCCTGTTCCGAGGAGAGGTCCACCGCCGTGCAGATCACCGACTCCGTCGTCTCCCTGACCGTCCCGGACGTCTCCGCGTCCGCCGCCTTCCTCCAGCGGCACTTCGCCTACACCGAGCTGATGTCCGCCGACGGCTTCGTCTCGCTCGGCCACCCGGGCGGGGGCGTCAACGTGGTGTTCCTCCGGCGCGGCATCGAGGTCCTGCCGGAGAGCTACCGCGACGACACCGCGGCCGGCGTGATCCTCGCGTTCACCGTCGCCGACGCCGCCGCCGAGCAGGAGCGCCTTCGCGGCGAGGGCGTGGGGATCACCATGGAACTGCGCCAGGAACCGTGGGGCGAGAAGCTGTTCCAGGTCACCGACCCGAACGGGGTCGTGATCGAGGTCGTGGAGTGGGTCCGGCAGTAACCGGCGGCGGGCACACGCGACGGCGCCCCCTCGACCGGCCGGGTCGAGGGGGCGCCGTCGCACGCGCGGAGGCCGTCAGTCGACCGTCCACGTGTCGTTGCCCGCCAGCAGCGTGGCGAGGTCGCCCGGGCCGCGGTGCGCCACCGCCGTCGCCAGCTGGTTCGCCATCAGCTCGTCGTACACCGGGCGCCGCACGTCCCGCAGCACCCCGATCGGGGTGTGGTGCAGCGTGTCCGCGTCCGCGATCCGCGACAGCGCGAACGCCGCCGTCGCACTCGCCGCGTGCGCGTCGTGCACCACCAGCGAACCCTCGTTGTCCGGCGTCACCGCCGCCGTGAACAGCTCGCCGTCCGGCCCCCGGAACACGCCCTGGCCGCCGTCCGCGCCGAAGCGCACCGGCGCGCCGTGCTCCAGCCGGATCAGCGCCTCGTCCCGGGTGCCCGGCTCCTTCAGCACCTCGAACGCGCCGTCGTTGAAGATGTTGCAGTTCTGGTAGATCTCCACCAGCGCCGTGCCCTCGTGCAGCGCCGCCGCCCGCAGCACCGACTGCAGGTGCTGGCGGTCGGAGTCGATCGTCCGCGCGACGAACGAGGCCTCCGCGCCGATCGCCAGCGACAGCGGGTTGAACGGGGCGTCCAGCGAACCCATCGGCGTCGACTTGGTGATCTTGCCGAGCTCGCTGGTCGGCGAGTACTGGCCCTTGGTCAGGCCGTAGATCCGGTTGTTGAACAGCAGGATCTTCAGATTGACGTTGCGGCGCAGCGCGTGGATCAGGTGGTTGCCGCCGATCGACAGCGCGTCGCCGTCACCCGTCACCACCCACACGCTCAAGTCCTGCCGCGACGAGGCCAGGCCCGTCGCGATCGCCGGCGCCCGACCGTGGATCGAGTGCACGCCGTAGGTGTTCATGTAGTAGGGGAAACGCGATGAACAGCCGATGCCGGAGACGAAGACGGTGTTCTCCCGTCTGATCCCCAGCTCCGGCATGAACGACTGCACGGCCGCCAGGATCGCGTAGTCCCCGCAGCCGGGGCACCAGCGCACCTCCTGGTCCGTCTTGAAGTCCTTCGCGGTCTGCCGCTCCTCGGTCTTCGGCACCAGGCGCAACGAGGGGAACTGCTGCTCGCTCATGCGCCCACCTCGCTGCGCTCGGCGGTCGCTTCGCGAAACACGCACCCCTTGATCGTTCGCTCGCTGCGCTCGCTCATCGGTGGTCCTCCTCGTCCAGGGTGCCGATCGCCGCCCACAGCACGTCCGCCAGCTGCGCCGCCTTGAACGGCAGACCGCGCACCTGGTTGTAGGACTCCGCGTCCACCAGGTACTTGGCGCGCAGCAGCAGCGCCAGCTGGCCGAGGTTCATCTCGGGGACGATGACCTTGTCGTAACTCCGCAGCACCGTGCCCAGGTTGGCCGGGAACGGGTTCAGGTGGCGCAGGTGCGCCTGGGCGATCTCGCCGCCGTCGGCCCGCACCCGGCGCACCGCCGCCGTGATCGGCCCGTACGTCGACCCCCAGCCGAGGACCAGCACCCGGGCCTCGCCGCTCGGATCGTCCACCTCGACCGGCGGCACCGCGATGCCGTCCACCTTGGCCTGCCGGGTGCGGACCATGAAGTCGTGGTTGGCCGGGTCGTAGGAGATGTTGCCGGTGCCGTCCTGCTTCTCGATGCCGCCGATGCGGTGCTCCAGGCCGGGGGTGCCGGGCAGCGCCCACGGGCGGGCGAGCGTCTTCGGATCCCGCTGGTAGGGCCAGAAGGCGCCGTCCTCGCGATTCGGACCGGTCGCGAAGTCCGGCTCGATCACCGGGAGTTCGTCCACCTCGGGGATCCGCCACGGCTCCGAGCCGTTGGCCAGGTAGCCGTCCGAGAGCAGGAACACCGGGGTGCGGTAGGTGACCGCGATCCGGGCCGCCTCCAGCGCCGCCGCGAAGCACTCGGCCGGCGTCGCCGGGGCGACGATCGGCACCGGCGCCTCGCCGTTGCGCCCGAACATCGCCTGGAGGAGGTCCGCCTGCTCGGTCTTGGTCGGCAGGCCGGTGGACGGGCCGCCGCGCTGGATGTCCACGACCAGCAGCGGCAGTTCGAGCGAGACGGCCAGGCCGATCGTCTCGCTCTTGAGCGCGACGCCCGGACCCGAGGTCGTCGTCACGCCGAGCGCGCCGCCGAAGGCCGCGCCCAGCGCCGCCCCGATGCCGGCGATCTCGTCCTCGGCCTGGAACGTCCGCACGCCGAAGTTCTTGTGCTTGCTCAGCTCGTGCAGGATGTCCGAGGCCGGGGTGATCGGGTACGAGCCGAGGTACAGCGGCAGCCCGGAGCGCTGGGCCGCGGCGATCAGGCCGTAGGACAGCGCGAGGTTCCCGGAGATGTTGCGGTAGCGGCCGGCCGGCAGCTTCGCCGGCGCCACCTCGTAGGAGACCGCGAAGGTCTCCGTCGTCTCGCCGAAGTTCCAACCCGCCCGGAACGCGCTGATGTTGGCCTCGGCGATCTGCGGCTTCTTCGCGAACTTGCCGCGCAGGAAGCTCTCGGTGCCGCCGGTGGGCCGGTGGTACATCCAGGACAGCAGGCCGAGGGCGAACATGTTCTTCGCCCGCTCGGCGTCCTTGCGGGCCAGGCCGCTGTCCTTGAGCGCCTCCAGCGTCAGCGTCGTCAGCGGCACCTTGTGCAGGTGGTAGGCCTCCAGCGAGCCGTCGGCGAGCGGGTCCGCGGCGTAGCCGACCTTGGCGAGGGCCCGCTTGGTGAACTCGTCGGTGTTGACGATGATCTCGGCGCCGCGCGGCAGGTCCGCCAGGTTCGCCTTGAGCGCGGCCGGGTTCATCGCGACCAGGACGTTCGGGGCGTCGCCGGGGGTCAGGATGTCGTGGTCGGCGAAGTGCAGCTGGAAGGACGAGACTCCCGGCAGGGTGCCGGCGGGGGCCCGGATCTCGGCGGGGAAGTTCGGCAGGGTGGAGAGGTCGTTGCCGAAGGACGCCGTCTCGGAGGTGAACCGGTCACCGGTCAGCTGCATCCCGTCGCCGGAGTCGCCCGCGAACCGGATGATCACCCGGTCCAGGCGGCGGACCGGCTTGGCGTGTCTGCGCTGCGCACTGGCCGGCACGGCCGCGCCGGGGCGGCCGTCACCGGGACCCGAACGGTTCTCGTCGCCGTCCGAGCCGTCCACTGCCTCTGACTGATCGACCTGACTGGTCACTGCCGCGGACCTCCTCGTGGGCACGCCACCGCGGGCGCGACCCTGTGCCCCGTCCGCCTGGTGCACCTCTGGCATCCTATGCGCGCGCAACCGGCCGGGGCCGGAACTCCCGCGTGCGGCGGGAAATGACCGGTACGCGCCCACAGCACCATCAACGCGCGGCGGCCGGAGATCATTCCGGCCGGCCGGCCCCGGCCCGATCCGCAGGACGGGCCCTACGAGTTGATGTAGGTCAGCACGGCCAGCACCCGGCGGTGGTCCTCCGGGCTCTGGGCCAGGCCGAGCTTGAGGAAGATGTTGCTGACGTGCTTCTCGACCGCGCCGTCGGACACCACGAGCTGGCGCGCGACCGCCGCGTTGGTGCGGCCCTCGGCCATAAGGCCGAGCACCTCGCGCTCGCGCGGGGTCAGATTGGCCAGAACGTCGCCCTTGCGGCTGCGGCTGAGCAGCTGCTGCACGACCTCCGGGTCGAGCGCGGTGCCGCCCTCGGCGACCCGCAGCACCGCGTCGGCGAACTCGCGCACCTCGGCGACGCGGTCCTTCAGCAGGTAGCCGACGCCCCGGGTGGATCCGGCCAGGAGTTCGGAGGCGTAGCGCTCCTCCACGAACTGTGACAGCACCAGCACGCCCAGCTGCGGGTAGCGGCCGCGCAGCTCGACGCACGCGCGCAGGCCCTCGTCGGTGTGCGAGGGCGGCATCCGCACGTCGGAGACGACGACGTCGGGCAGGTCGCCGGCGTCGGCCAGGTCGTGGACGGTCTTGAGCAGGGCGTCGCCGTCCCCGACGCCCGCGACGACCTCCAGGCCGCGGTCGGTAAGCAGCCGGGTCAGGCCCTCCCGCAGCAGTACGGAGTCCTCGGCGATGACGACGCGGCGCATGGCGACCTTCCGGCAGGGGTGAGCTGACGGGCCCAGTCTTCCCTATCGGGGCGGCGGCGCGCCGGGGGTTGCCGGGCCCGGCCCGGGGCTCGCGGCCCCGGACCGACGGTCCCGACGGTCCCGGCGGTCCCGGTGCGTCACATGGTGCGGATGGCCACCGAGTCGCAGAGGGCTTCGAGGGCGGCCTTGGCCGCGCAGTCCGGCAGCGGGGCGAGCAGGGCGCGGGCGTCCTCGGCCTGGCGCAGGGTCTCGCGGCGGGCGAGCTCCAGCGCCGGGTGGCGGCGCAGCAGGCGCAGCGCCTCGGCGTGCAGGTCGTCGTCGGCGAGGTCCTGGTCGAGCAGTTCGCGCAGCCGGGTGTCCTCGGGGTCGGCGGGGTCGGCGGGCATGCCCTGGAGGAGCAGGGTGGGCAGGGTCGGCACGCCCTCGCGCAGGTCGGTGCCGGGGGTCTTGCCGGACTCGTGGCCGTCGCTGGCGATGTCGAGGACGTCGTCGGCGAGCTGGAAGGCGATGCCGATCCGCTCGCCGAACTCGCTGAGGGTCTCCACCACGCGCGCCTCGGCGCCGGCCATCAGCGCTCCTATCTTGCAGGAGGCGGCGATCAGCGATCCGGTCTTGCCGGCGAGGACGGCCAGGTAGTGGGCGAGCTGGTCGCCGTCCGGGCCGGGGCCGCGGGTCTCCAGGATCTGGCCGGTGACGAGGCGCTCGAAGGCGTCGGCCTGCAGCCGGACGGCCTCGGGGCCGAGGTCGGCCAGGACCTGGGAGGCGCGGGAGAAGAGGAAGTCGCCGGTGAGGATGGCCACCGAGTTGTCCCAGCGGGAGTTGGCACTGGGGGCGCCGCGGCGCACGGGGGCCTCGTCCATGACGTCGTCGTGGTAGAGCGTGGCCAGGTGGGTGAGCTCGACGACGACCGCGGCCGGCACGACGCCGGGCGCGCCGGGGTCGCCGAACTGGGCGGACAGCAGGAGCAGCAGCGGGCGGAAGCGCTTGCCGCCGGCCTCGATCAGGTGGCTGGCGGTGACGGTGATGAACGGGACGTCGCTCTTGACGGCCTCGGCGAGCGCCGTCTCCACCGCGTCCAGTCCGGCCTGGACGTCCCGGGTCAGGTCGCGGTCCTGCACGCTGAGCCCGAAGGGTCCCACGACGGTCACGAAGACCACTCCTCTGTCCCTGGTCGATCTAGCGGCCTGGTCCCTGAGTGCCGCCGCTGGCCATACAGGCAGGGTATCCGGTCACGAGTGGATCACTGCACGGGCGTGCGGATCCTGTCGTGATCGGGCCGGAGTTGCAGGTCAGGGCGGCTGCGGGAGCGCTCGGGCGCCGGATGTGAATGCGGCTGGAAATAAAGGCTGCTGCACCTTCCGGGGCGGCGGCGGGACAACCGCGTCCGGGCCGCGCCCCGCGGGGGGCGGCCCGGACGCCGCGGGAGTCTCCCGGCCTCAGCGGACGAAGAGCGCGGCCTTCGAAGCGAGGTCCAGGAAGTACTGCGGCAGCACCCCGAGGACGACGGTGACGAGCACCCCGACGCCGATCGCGGTCGCCGTGAAGGCGCTCGGGATCGCGACCGTCGGGCCGCCGGGCTGCGGGTCGGAGAAGAACATCAGGACGATGACCCGGATGTAGAAGAACGCGGCCACCGCCGAGCTCAGCACACCGACGATGACCAGCGGCGTCGCGCCGCCGGCCGCCGCCGCCTGGAACACCGCGAACTTCCCGGTGAACCCGGAGGTCAGCGGGATGCCGGCGAAGGCCAGCAGGAACAGCGCGAACACCGCCGCGACCAGTGGGGAGCGCCGGCCGAGGCCGGCCCAGCTGGACAGGTGGGTCGCCTCGCCCTTGGAGTCGCGCACGAGAGTGACGACGGCGAACGCGCCGAGCGTCACGAAGGAGTACGCGAGCAGGTAGAACAGCACCGAGCCGAGGCCCTGCTTGTTGGTGGCGATCACGCCGGTGAGGATGAACCCGGCGTGCGCGATCGAGGAGTAGGCGAGCAGGCGCTTGACGTCCTGCTGCGTGACCGCGAGCACCGCGCCGACCACCATCGTCAGGATCGCCACGCCCCACAGCACCGGCCGCCAGTCCAGGCGCAGCCCGGGGAAGGCGACGTAGAACAGGCGCAGGAACGCGCCGAAGGCCGCGACCTTCGTGGCCGCCGCCATGAACCCGGTGACGGGGGTCGGCGCGCCCTGGTACACGTCCGGGGTCCAGGCGTGGAACGGCACGGCGCCGACCTTGAAGAGCAGGCCGACGGCGAGCATCGCGAGGCCGATCAGCAGCAGCGTGTCGGTGCGGGTGCTGCTGAGCAGCGCCGGGTTGGTCATGGCCTTGCCGGAGATGACGTCGGCGATGTCGCCGAGCTTCACGCTGCCCGCGTAGCCGTACAGCAGGGCGGTGCCGAACAGGAAGAACGCCGAGGCGAAGGCGCCGAGCAGGAAGTACTTGACGGCCGCCTCCTGGGAGAGCAGCCGGCGGCGCCGGGCCAGCGCGCACAGCAGGTACAGCGGCAGCGAGAAGACCTCCAGCGCGACGAACATCGTCAGCAGGTCGTTCGCGGCCGGGAAGAGCAGCATGCCGCCGACGGCGAACAGGGTCAGCGGGAACACCTCGCTGGTGGCGAAGCCGGCCCGGACCGCGGCCCGCTCCTGCTCGCCGCCGGGGGTGGCGGCGGCCTGCGCGGCGAACGCGTCGGCCGGCAGTCCGCCGGCCCTGGGCTCCAGGCGCCGCTCGGCGTACGTCAGCACGGCGACGGCGGCGACCAGGACGATGACGCCCTGGAGGAACAGCGCCGGGCCGTCCATCGCCACCGACTCCATGGCGAGCAGGTCCATCCTGGTGGTGCCGTGGCCCTGGGCGGCGAGCACCACGATCGCGGTGAACGCGCCGGCCAGGCCGGTGAGCGCGAGGACGACCTGCGTCCAGTGCCGCAAGCGGCGCGGCACGAAGGCCTCGACCAGGACGCCGGCCACGGCGGCGCCGAACACCACCAGCATCGGGGAGAGTTGGCCGTACTCCAGGTGCGGCGCGGGGATGCTCGGGGTGGAGCCGCCGGCGGCGGCGAGCATGCCGGTGGTGCTCACTTCTGCTCACCTCCTGAGGTGGCGGCGACCGGGTGGGCCGGCGCCGGGTCGGTCTCGTGGACCTGCGAGAGCGTCGCGTTCACCGCCGGGTTGACGATGTCGGTCAGCGGCTTGGGGTAGACGCCGAGCAGGATCGTCAGCGCCACCAGCGGGGCGACGACGGCCACTTCGCGGACCTTGAGGTCCGGCATGCCGGTGACCTCCGCCTTCACCGGGCCGGTCATCGTGCGCTGGTAGAGCAGCAGCGCGTACAGCGCGGCCAGGACGATGCCGAAGGTCGCGACGATCCCGATCGCCGGGTAGCGGGTGAACGTGCCGACCAGGACGAGGAACTCGCTGACGAACGGGGCGAGGCCGGGCAGCGACAGGGTGGCGAGGCCGCCGAGCAGGAACGTCCCGGCGAGCACCGGGGCGACCTTCTGCACGCCGCCGTAGTCGGCGATCAGGCGCGAGCCGCGGCGCGAGATCAGGAAGCCGGCCACCAGCATCCACGCGGCGGTGGAGATGCCGTGGTTCACCATGTACAGGGTGGCGCCGCTCTGGCCCTGGCTGGTCAGCGCGAAGATGCCCATGATGATGAAGCCGAAGTGCGAGATCGAGGCGTAGGCGACCAGGCGCTTGATGTCCTTCTGGCCGATCGCGAGCAGCGCGCCGTAGACGATCCCGATCACCGACAGCACGAGGATCGCCGGGGCGAAGGTCTTCGAGGCGTCGGGGAACAGGCCGAGGCAGAAGCGCAGCATCGCGAAGGTGCCGACCTTGTCGACCACGGCGGTGATCAGCACCGCCGTGCCGGCGGTGGCCTCGCCCATCGCGTTCGGCAGCCAGGTGTGCAGCGGCCACAGCGGGGCCTTCACCGCGAAGGCGAAGAAGAAGCCGAGGAACAGCGCCTTGGAGGCGGTGCCGCTGAACTGCAGCTTGCCGTCGGCCACGGCCGAGGCGAGGGTCGGCAGGTCGAAGGTCGCGAGGCCCTGGTCCTGCGCGATCACGTACAGGCCGATCACGGCGGCGAGCATCACCAGGCCGCCGAGCAGGTTGTACAGCAGGAACTTGACGGCCGCGTAGGAGCGCTGGCGCGCCGCGTCGGGGCCGCCCGCCCGGTCCCCGAAGCCGCCGATCAGGAAGTACATCGGGATCAGCATGGCTTCGAAGAACACGTAGAACACGAACACGTCGGTGGCGTAGAAGGAGACGAGGACCATCGCCTCCACGGCCAGGATCAGGGCGAAGAAGCCCTGGGTGCGGCGCCGCTGCTCAAAGGTGTCGGGGTCGAACGTGCCGTCGGGCGCGGCGGGCGCAGGATCCGCGTCGTGCCAGGAGGCGAGCATCACGATCGGCACGAGCACGGCGGTCAGCAGGGCCAGCACCGCGCCGATGCCGTCCACGCCGAGCGAGAAGGTGATGCCGAAGGAGCGGATCCAGCTGTGGGACTCGGTCAGCTGGTAGCGGTCGCCGTGCGGGTCGAACCGCACGGCCACCAGGGCGGCCAGCGCCAGCGCGACGGCCGAGGTGCCGAGCGCGACGGCCTTGGTCGTGGTGCGCCGCGCCTCGGTGGACCCGGCGGGCATCGCGGCGGTCAGCACCGCGCCGGCCGCCGGGACCGCGCACGTGGCGGTCAGGAGGACACTCATGCCCCGCCTCCCCGAGGGTGTTCTGGACGAGTCATCAGACGGACCTCATCAGGAGAGTCGTGGCGACCAGCACCAGCGTGCCGCCGAACATGGAGAGCGCGTAGGAGCGGACGAAGCCGTTCTGGACCCGCCGCAGCCGCCCGGAGATCCCGCCGATCGTGGCGGCCAGGCCGTTGACGAAGCCGTCCAGGCCGCGGCTGTCGAAGTAGACGAGCGTCGCGGCGAGCGCCGAGCCCGGCCGCACCAGGACGGCGTGGTTGAAGTCGTCCTGGAGCAGGTCGCGGCGGGCGGCCCGGGTGAGCGGGGAGCCGACCGGCGGCACCACGGGGACGGGGCCGCGCCCGTACATCGCGTACGCGAGGCCGACGCCGGCCAGCATGCAGGCGGTGGTCAGCAGCGTGACGGTCAGCGACGTGAGCGGGGAGTTCCCCTCGGCGTGGCCGGTGACCGGCTCCAGCCAGGTGAGGAACGAGTCGTTCAGGACGAACAGCCCGCCCGCGAACACCGAGCCGAAGGCCAGCAGCACCATCGGGATCGTCATCGTCTTCGGCGACTCGTGCGGGTGCGGGGCGTCGCCGTTGGCGTCGGGCTGCCAGCGCTTCTCGCCGAAGAACGTCAGCACCATCACGCGCGTCATGTAGAAGGCGGTGACGGCCGCGCCGGTCAGCGCGCACAGGCCGAGGATCCAGCCCTCGGTGCCGCCCTTGGCGAACGCCGCCTCGATGATCCTGTCCTTGGAGAAGAAGCCGGACAGCCCGGGGAAGCCGATGATCGCGAGGTAGCCCAGGCCGAAGGTCACGAAGGTGACCGGCATGTACGTGCGCAGGCCGCCGTAGTGGCGCATGTTCACCTCGTCGTTCATGCCGTGCATGACCGACCCGGCGCCGAGGAACAGCCCGGCCTTGAAGAAGCCGTGCGTCACCAGGTGCATGATCGCGAAGGCGTAGCCGATCGGACCGAGGCCGGCCGCGAGGATCATGTAGCCGATCTGCGACATCGTCGACCCGGCCAGCGCCTTCTTGATGTCGTCCTTCGCGCACCCGACCACCGCACCGAACAGCAGCGTGACCGCGCCGACCACCACCACGGCGGTCTGGGCGTCCGGCGCCAGGTTGAAGATCGCCGCGGAGCGGGTGATCAGGTAGACGCCGGCCGTCACCATCGTCGCCGCGTGGATCAGCGCCGACACCGGGGTCGGGCCCTCCATCGCGTCGCCGAGCCAGGACTGCAGCGGCACCTGCGCCGACTTGCCGCAGGCCGCCAGCAGCAGCATCAGGCCGATCGCCGTCAGCCGGCCCTCGCTCGCCCGGCCCGCCCCGGCGAAGACCGGGTCGAAGGCGAAGGAGCCGAACTCCACGAACATCAGCATGATCGCGATCGACAGGCCCATGTCGCCGACGCGGTTGACGATGAACGCCTTCTTCGCCGCCGTCGCCGCGCTCGGCTTGTGCTGCCAGAACCCGATCAGCAGGTAGGACGCGAGGCCCACGCCCTCCCAGCCGAAGTACAGCAGCAGGTAGTTGTCCGCGACCACCAGCAGCAGCATGGCGGCGACGAACAGGTTCAGGTACGCGAAGAAGCGGCGGCGGCGCTCGTCGTGCGCCATGTAGCCGACCGAGTAGAGGTGGATGAGCGTGCCGACACCCGTGATCAGCAGCACGAACGTCATCGACAGCTGGTCCAGCCGGAACGAGACGTCCGCCTGGAAGCCGTTCACCGGCACCCAGCTGAACAGGTGCGTCGTCACCGCCCGGTGCTCGGCGTCACGGCCGAGCATGTCCGAGAACAGCGCCAGGCCGAAGCCGAACGAGAGCGCGGCGAGCGCCGTGGCCAGCCAGTGGCCGAACCGGTCCAGCGCCCGCCCGCCGAGCAGCAGCAGGGCGGCGCCGGCCAGCGGGGCTGCCACCAGCAGCGGAATGAGAGAGTTCACCGAGGCCCTCCGCCTACAGCTTCATCAGATTGCTGTCGTCGACCGAAGCGGAGTGCCTGGTCCGGAAGATCGAGACGATGATCGCGAGGCCCACCACGACCTCGGCCGCCGCGACCACCATCGTGAAGAACGCGATGATCTGGCCGTCCAGCGTGCCGTGCAGCCGCGAGAACGTCACCAGCGCCAGGTTCGAGGCGTTCAGCATCAGCTCCACGCACATGAACAGCACGATCGCGTTGCGCCGGATCAGCACCCCGGCCGCGCCGATGGTGAACAACAGCGCCGCCAGATACAGGTAGTTGACCGGATTCACTCCGCGCCCTCCTCGGCCTCGTGGTTCGGCACCGGCTCCAGGGACTTGCGCGGACCGGCCACCGCCGGCCGCTCCGACGACGGACGGCCCAGCCAGTCCGCGGTCGTGTTCTCCAGCTCCGCCATCCGGCGCAGCATGTCCTGGCTCACGTCCCGCACCTGGCCGCGCTCGCGCAGCGTCGCCATCACCGAGTCCTCGGCCACCGAGCCGTCCGGCAGCAGCGCCGGAACGTCCACCGCGTTGTGCCGCGCGTACACGCCCGGCGCCGGCAGCGGCGGCACCTGGATGTTGTCCCGCACCCGCTGCGCCGCCAGCTCGCGCTGCGTCTTCGGCGCCTTCACGTGCTCGCGGTGCGTCAGCACCATCGCACCGATCGCCGCCGTGATCAGCAGCGCGCCGGTGACCTCGAACGCCCACACGTACTTCGTGAAGATCAGCCGCGCCAGACCCGGCACGTTGCCCTCCGCGTTCGCGCCCTGCAGGCCCGTGAAGTGGTCCAGCTTCGCGTTCGCGATGCCCGCGACCAGCAGCACCCCGAAGCCCAGCCCGCACACCACCGCCGCGAACCGCTGGCCCTTCAACTGCTCCTTCAGCGAATCCTCGCTCGTGACGCCGACCAGCATCACCACGAACAGGAACAGCATCATGATCGCGCCGGTGTAGACGACGATCTGCACCACACCCAGGAACACCGCGCCCTGCGCCATGTAACAGACCGCCAGCGCCAGCATCGTGGCCGCCAGGCACAGCGCGCTGTGCACCGCCTTGCGCATCAGCAGCATGCCGAGCGCGCCACCGACCGCCACCACCGCCAGCACCCAGAACTGGACGGCCTCACCCGTCGAGGTCGTCCCGGCCGCATCCGCCAGAACCGTCGTCACGGCCGCACCTCCTTATCCCGGTCGGTGCGCTCCTGCTGGACCGTCCCCGGCGCCGCCGCCGTGATCTCGCCCCGGTAGTACGCGCCCTCGTCGGCGCCCGGGAAGATCGCGTGCGGCGAATCGACCATGCCCTCGGACAGCCCCACCAGCAGCTGCTCCTTGGTGAAGATCAGGTCCTTGCGCGAGGAGTCCGCCAGCTCGTACTCGTTCGTCATCGTCAGCGCCCGCGTCGGACACGCCTCGATGCACAGCCCGCACAGGATGCAGCGCGCGTAGTTGATCTGGTACACCACGCCGTAGCGCTCACCGGGCGAGTACCGCTCGTCGTCCCGGTTGTCCGCGCCCTCGACGTAGATCGCGTCGGCCGGGCACGCCCACGCGCACAACTCGCAGCCCACGCACTTCTCCAGCCCGTCCGGATGACGGTTCAACTGGTGACGGCCGTGGAAGCGCGGCGCCGTCGGCTTCTTCTCCTCCGGATACTGCTCCGTCAGCCGCTTCTTGAACATGGCCCGGAACGTCACGCCGAAACCGGCGGCCGGGCCCAGGACCGACGGCCGGTCGGTCCTCTCCGGACGGTCCGTGTGGTCGGACGACATCGCGGATCAGCTCCCCTCGGAATGGTCGGACCCGTTCAAGGCGTCCTGGAGTTGCTTCGGCGCCCGGCTGCGCCGGCGCGGAACGGGCGGCAGCACCTGGCCCGGCAAAGGCGGCACCGGGTACCCGCCCGCCATCGGGTCGAACTCGCCGGACTGCTCGGGAACCTCGGGCTCCGGCTGCTTGCGCACGAAGTCCCGCAGCAGCGCCAGCAGCAGGACCACGCCCACCGGCGCGCCCACGTACAGCACCACCTCGCCGAAGCCGTACCCCTCGTTGCGCAGCGCCCGCACGCTCGCGATCAGCACCAGCCACACCAGCGAGACCGGGATCAGCACCTTCCAGCCCAGCTTCATGAACTGGTCGTAGCGCAACCGCGGCAGCGTGCCGCGCAGCCAGATGAAGAAGAACAGCAGCAACTGGATCTTCAGCGTGATCCACAGCATCGGCCACCAGCCGTGGTTCGCGCCCGCCCAGAACACCGACACCGGCCACGGCGCCCGCCAGCCGCCCAGGAACAGCGTCGACGCCACCGCCGACACCGTCACCATGTTCACGTACTCGGCCAGCATGAACATCGCGAACTTCAGCGACGAGTACTCGGTGTTGAACCCGCCCACCAGCTCGCCCTCGGCCTCCGGCAGGTCGAACGGCGCCCGGTTCGTCTCACCCACCATCGCGACGATGTACACGATGAACGACACCGGCAGCAGCGCCGCGAACCACGTCGAGTGCTGCTGCGCCACGATCTCCGACGTCGACATCGACCCCGAGTAGATGAACACCGCGGCGAACGACAGGCCCATCGCGATCTCGTAGCTGATCATCTGCGCCGACGAGCGCAGCCCGCCCAGCAACGGGTACGTCGAACCGGAGGACCAGCCCGCCAGCACGATCCCGTAGATGCCCACCGAGGCCGTCGCCAGGATGTACAGCAGCGCCACCGGGAAGTCCGTCAGCTGCATCGCCGTCCGGGTCCCGAAGATCGACACCTCGTTGTCGGCCGGCCCGAACGGGATCACCGCGAACGCCATGAACGCCGGGATCGCGCACACGATCGGAGCAAGGACGTAGACCACCTTGTCCGAGCCCTTGACCACCAGGTCTTCCTTCAGCGCCAGCTTCACGCCGTCCGCCAGCGACTGCAGCAGACCCCACGGCCCGTGCCGGTTCGGCCCGATGCGCAACTGCATCCAGGCCACCACCTTGCGCTCCCACACGATGGCGATCAGCACCGTGAGCACCAGGAACGCGAAGCAGAACACCGCCTTCAGCAGCACCAGCCACCACGGGTCGTGGCCGAAGAACCGGAGCATCTCGTACGGCTGCGGATTGTTCATCGGTCCTCCCCTTCGGCGCCCGAGCCCGCCGCGGCGGGAACGGCGTCGGCGGCGGCGATCGTGACCAGATGGCCGACGGCGGTCCCGAGCGTGCGGTGCGCACCGCCCGGAGTCGAGTTGAGCGGGATCCACACCGTGCGGTCCGGCAGCGACTCGGTGACCTCCAGCGGCAGCGTCAGCGAACCCGCCGGGCCCGTCAGCCGCAGCGCGCCGCCCTGCCGCGCGCCGACCTCCCGCGCCGTCACCGGCGACACCCGGGCCACCGCCCGGTGCCGGGTGCCCGCCAGGTGCGGATCACCCTCCTGCAGCGTCCCGTTGTCCAGCAGCTGGCGCCAACCCGCCAGCACCGCCTGCCCCGTCGCCGGACGCGGCAGCAGGCCCGGGTGCGCGGCCGGATCGGCCGCCCGGTCCCCGGCCCACGGCGCGAACCCGTCCAGCTCCAGGCGCGCGGCCCGCACGTCCGGCAGGCCCAGCCGGTGCCCCAGCGCATCCGCCAGCATGGTCAGCACCCGCACGTCCGAGTGAAGGTGGCGGCCCGTCAACTGATCGGCCTTGAGCGCCGGCTCGAACATCCGCACCCGGCCCTCCCAGTCCAGGAACGTCCCGGCCTTCTCCGCCACCGCCGCCACCGGCAGCACCACGTCCGCACGCGCCGTCACCGCCGACGGGCGCAGCTCCAGCGACACCACGAACGGCACCGCCGCCAACGCCTCGTCCGCCAGCGCCGGATCCGCCAGGTCGTCCGGATCCACCCCGCCGACCAGCAGCGCGTCCAGCTCGCCGCGCGCCGCCGCCGCCAGGATCTGGTCCGTGTCCCGGCCCACCCGCGAGGGCAGCTCCGCCACACCCCACAACGCCGCCGCCTGCGCCCGCGCCGCCGGAGCGGCCACCGGACGCCCACCGGGCAACAGCCCCGGCAGCGCGCCCGCCTCCACCGCTCCCCGCTCCCCGGCCCGGCGCGGCACCCAGGCGATCCGCGCCCCCGTCGCGTGCGACAGCCGCAGCACCGACGTCAGCGCCCCCGGGATCGCGGCCAACCGCTCACCCACCAGCACCACCGCACCCGGCCGGCGCAACAACTCCGCCGCCTGCCCCGCCTCGTCGCTCAACGGCTCGTCCGCCGCCAGCGCCCCGAACCACTCCGGCTCCGTCCCCGGCGCCGCCGGCAGCAGCACACCACGCAGCTTCGCCAGCCCCCGCGACGCGAACGCCGCCACCGAGTACACCTTCAAGCCCTTGGCGCGACTCGCCTTCCGCAACCGCAGGAAGACGATCGGCGACTCCTCCTCCGGCTCCAGACCCGCCAGCAGCACCACCGGCGCCTGCTCCAACTGCTCGTACGTGACGCCCCCGCCGTCCACGTCCACACCACGCCCGGCGACGGCCGCGGCCAGGAAATCCGCCTCCTCACCACTGTGCGGACGCACCCGGAAGTCCACGTCGTTCGTACCCAGCACCACGCGCGCGAACTTCGCGTAGCCGTACGCGTCCTCGACCGTCACCCGGCCACCGGCCAGCACACCCGCCCGCGCACCGCGCAGACCCTCGGCCGCCCGCGCCAGCGCCTCCGGCCACGACGCCGCCACCAACTCGCCGTCCACCCGCACCAGCGGCGTCGACAACCGGTCCCGCAGCTGCGCGTACCGGAACGCGAACCGGCCCTTGTCGCAGTTCCACTCCTCGTTCACCGCCGGGTCCTCACCCGCCAGCCGGCGCAACACCTTGCCCCGACGGTGATCGGTGCGCTGCGCGCACCCCGCCGAACAGTGCTCGCACACACTCGGCGACGACACCAGGTCGAACGGACGCGAGCGGAAACGATAAGCCGCCGACGTCAGCGCCCCCACCGGACAGATCTGGATCGTGTTCCCCGAGAAGTACGACTCGAAGTCGTCCCCCTGGCCCGTCCCCACCTGCTGCAGCGCACCGCGCTCCACCAGATCGATGAACGGATCACCCGCGATCTGCTGCGAGAAACGCGTGCAGCGGGCGCACAGGACGCAGCGCTCCCGGTCCAGCAGCACCTGGCTGCTGATCGGCAGCGGCTTCGCGTACGTCCGCTTCATCCCCTCGAAGCGGGAGTCCGCCGCGCCGCTGCTCATCGCCTGGTTCTGCAAGGGGCACTCGCCACCCTTGTCACACACCGGGCAGTCCAGCGGATGGTTGATCAGCAACAGCTCCATCACGCCGCGCTGCGCCTTCTCCGCCACCGGCGAACTCAGCTGCGTGCGCACCACCATGCCCTCGGCCACCGGGATCGTGCAGGAGGCCACCGGCTTGCGCTGGCCCTCGATCTCCACGATGCACTGCCGGCACGCGCCGGCCGGATCCAGCAGCGGATGGTCGCAGAAGCGCGGGATCTGGGTGCCGATCGCCTCGGCCGCCCGGATCACCAACGTCCCCTTGGGGACCTGCACTTCGACGCCGTCGATGGTGAGCGTGACCAGTTCGACCGCCGTGTCGGAGGCGGTCGGCTCCGTGATCGTCACGCGTGCACCTCCCTCTCGGTGGCGGACTGGTGGCCGGGGCGGGGGCCGTCGGCCCAGACGGTGGACGCGGCCGGGTCGAACGGGCAGCGGCGCTCGGCCAGGTGCCGCTCGTACTCGGCCCGGAAGTGCTGGAGCGAGGACACGATCGGGCTCGCCGCGCCGTCGCCCAGGGCGCAGAACGACTTGCCGTTGATGTTGTCGGCGATGTCGAGGAGCTTCTCCAGGTCCCCCTCGACGCCCTCGCCGGCCTCGATCCGCTTGAGCAACTGGACGAGCCAGTAAGTGCCTTCGCGGCACGGCGTGCACTTGCCGCACGACTCGTGCGCGTAGAACTCGGTCCAGCGGGTGACGGCCCGCACCACGCAGGTCGTCTCGTCGAACACCTGCAGCGCCTTCGTGCCGAGCATCGACCCGGCCGCTCCGACGCCCTCGTAGTCCAGCGGGACGTCCAGGTGCTCGTCGGTGAACATCGGGGTCGACGAGCCGCCCGGCGTCCAGAACTTCAGCCGGTGCCCCGCGCGGATCCCCCCGCTCAGGTCCAGCAGCTGGCGCAGCGTGACGCCCAGCGGCGCCTCGTACTGGCCCGGGTTGGTCACGTGGCCGGACAGCGAGTAGAGCGTGAAGCCCGGGGACTTCTCGGTGCCCAGGCCCTTGAACCACTCCTTGCCCCGGGCCAGGATCGGCGGCACCGAGGCGATCGACTCCACGTTGTTGACCACCGTCGGGCACGCGTACAGGCCCGCGATCGCCGGGAACGGCGGGCGCAGGCGCGGCTGGCCGCGGCGGCCCTCCAGCGAGTCCAGCAGGGCCGTCTCCTCGCCGCAGATGTAGGCGCCGGCGCCCGCGTGCACGGTGATGTCGAGGTTCACACCCGAGCCCATGATGTCGCGGCCCAGCAGACCCGCCCCGTACGCCTCGGCCACCGCCGCGTGCAGGCGCCGCAGCACCGGCACGACCTCGCCGCGCAGGTAGATGAACGCGTGGTCGCAGCGGATCGCGTAGGACGCGATGATCATGCCCTCGATGAGCGAGTGCGGGTTCGCGAACAGCAGCGGGATGTCCTTGCAGGTGCCCGGCTCCGACTCGTCCGCGTTCACCACCAGGTAGTGCGGCTTGCCGTCGTTCTGCGGGATGAACTGCCACTTCATGCCGGTCGGGAAGCCGGCGCCGCCGCGGCCGCGCAGGCCGGAGTCCTTGACCAGGGCGATCACGTCGTCCGGCGGCATCGCGAGGGCGGCCTTCAGGCCCTCGTAGCCGTGGTGGCGGCGGTAGGTGGCGAGCGTCCACGGGCGGCTGTCGTCCCAGGAGGCCGACAGGACGGGGGTGAGCAGCTTCTCGGCCGGCTCGGCGGAGGTCATCACGCTTCGGTCCCTTCCTGGCCGGGGTGGTTGCGGTCGGGGTCGCCGCGGCCCGGGTCGCCGCGGTCGGGGTCGCCGTGGCCGGGGTGGTTGCGGTCGGGGTCCCCGCGGTCGGGGTCGCCGCGGTCGGGGTCGCCGTGGCCGGCCTCCGGGTGGTCGGGGTCGTTGCGCTCGGGCTCCTCGTGGCGCGGGGAGACGACCCTGGTGCCGCCGTTGCCGGGCAGGGCCTCGCCCCTCGCCAGGCGCAGACCCACCAGCGACGGCGCCCCGCCGGCGCCGGACTCGTCGTTGGCGCCCGGGCGCTCGTCGGGGAAGCCCGCCAGGATGCGGGCCGTCTCCTTGAAACCGCACAGCCGGGCGCCGCGGGTGGGCCTGACCTCGCGGCCCGCGCGCAGGTCGTCCACCAGCCGCCGGGCGCTCTCCGGGGTCTGGTCGTCGAAGAACTCCCAGTTGACCATCACCACGGGCGCGTAGTCGCAGGCCGCGTTGCACTCGATGTGCTCGATCGAGACCTCGCCGTCCGCGGTCGTCTCGTTGTTGCGGATGCCCAGGTGCTCCTGGAGCTCGTCGAAGATCTGGTCGCCGCCGAGCACCGCGCACAGCGTGTTGGTGCACACCCCGACGTGGTACTTCCCGGCCGGGCGCCGCCGGTACATCGTGTAGAACGTGGCGACCGCGGTGACCTCGGCGGTCGTCAGGTCCAGCTGCTCGGCGCAGAACCGGATGCCGGTCGGGCTGACGAAGCCCTCCTCGGCCTGCACCAGGTGCAACAGCGGCAGCAGCGCCGAACGGGCCACCGGGTAGCGGCCGATCAGCTCCGCGGCGTCCGCGGCCAGCCGGGCGCGCACCTCCTCGGGGTACGGCTTCGCCGGCAGCGCCGGCAGTCCGAGCTCGACATTGGTCACCGGTCCACGCCTCCCATCACCGGGTCGATCCCGGCCACCGCGACGATCACGTCGGCGACCTGGCCGCCCTCGCACATCGCCGCCATCGACTGCAGATTGGTGAACGACGGGTCCCTGAAGTGGACCCGGTACGGGCGCGTCCCGCCGTCGCTGACCACGTGCACGCCCAGCTCGCCCTTCGGCGACTCGACCGCCGCGTACGCCTGGCCGACCGGGACCCGGAAGCCCTCGGTGACCAGCTTGAAGTGGTGGATCAGGGCCTCCATCGAGGTGCCCATGATCTTGCGGATGTGGTCGAGCGAGTTGCCCATCCCGTCCGGGCCGACCGCCAGTTGGGCCGGCCAGGCGATCTTCTTGTCGGCCACCATGACCGGGCCCGGGCGCAGCCGCTCCAGGCACTGGTCGACGATCCGCAGCGACTGGCGCATCTCCTCCAGGCGGATCAGGAAGCGGCCGTAGGAGTCGGCGGTGTCCGCGACCGCCACCTCGAAGTCGTAGTCCTCGTAGCCGCAGTACGGGTCGGTCTTGCGCAGGTCGTGCGGCAGGCCCGTGGCGCGCAGGATCGGGCCGGTGGCGCCGAGGGCCAGGCAGCCGGGCAGGTCCAGGAAGCCGACGTCCACCAGGCGCGCCTTGAACACCGGGTTGCCGGTCGCCAGTTTGTCGTACTCGTGCATCCGGGAGCGCAGCAGCTTGACCGCCTCGCGGATCTGGTCGACGGCGCCGGGCGGCAGGTCCTGGGCGAGGCCGCCGGGGCGCACGTACGCGTGGTTCATGCGCAGGCCGGTGACCAGCTCGAAGACGTCCAGGATCAGCTCGCGGTCGCGGAAGCCGTAGATCATCAGGGTGGTGGAGCCGATCTCCATGCCACCGGTGGCGAGGCAGACCAGGTGCGAGGCGATCCGGTTCAGCTCCATCATCATCACGCGGATGACGCTCGCCCGGTCCGGGACGTCCGCGGTGATGCCGAGCAGCTTCTCCACCGCGAGGCAGTAGGCGGTCTCGTTGAACAGCGGCGTCAGGTAGTCCATCCGGGTCACGAAGGTGGTGCCCTGGACCCAGCTGCGGAACTCCATGTTCTTCTCGATGCCGGTGTGGAGGTAGCCGATGCCGCAGCGGGCCTCCTTCACCGTCTCGCCGTCGATCTCCAGGATCAGCCGCAGCACACCGTGCGTGGACGGGTGCTGGGGGCCCATGTTGACGATGATGCGCTCGTCGTCGGCCCGGCCGACCGCCTCGACGACCTCGCCCCAGTCGCCGCCGGTGACGGTGAAGACGCGGCCCTCGGTGGTCTCGCGGGCCCCGGCGTGGGCTGTCTCGGGGGTTTCTCCGTGAGCTTCTCCGCGGGCTTCCTTGCGGGCTTCTCCGCGGGCCTCTTCGTGGGCCTCTTCGCGGGCCTCTTCGTGGTGCTGAGTGCTCATCAGCTGTACGACCTCCGCTGGTCGGGCGCCGGGATCTGGGCACCCTTGTACTCGACGGGGATGCCGCCGAGCGGGTAGTCCTTGCGCTGCGGGTGGCCCAGCCAGTCGTCGGGCATCATGATCCGGGTCAGCGCCGGGTGGCCGTCGAAGACCAGGCCGAAGAAGTCGTAGGCCTCGCGCTCGTGCCAGTCGTTCGTCGGGTAGACGCTCACCACCGACGGGACGCGCGGGTCGGCGTCGGGCGCGGTGACCTCCAGCCGGATCAGCCGGCCGTGGGTGATCGAGCGCAGGTGGTAGACCGCGTGCAGCTCGCGGCCCTTGTCGCCGGGGTAGTGCACGCCGCTCACGCCGAGGCACAGCTCGAAGCGCAGCGCCGGGTCGTCGCGCAGGACCCGGACCGTGCGCAGGAGGTGCTCGCGCTCGACGTGGAAGGTCAGCTCGCCGCGGTCGACGACCGTCTTCTCGATCACGTCCACCGGGTCCAGGCCCTGCTCCTCCAGGGCGCCCTCCAGCTCGTCGGCGACCTCGTCGAACCAGCCCCCGTACGGGCGTTCGCTCGGACCGGGCAGCACCACCGGAGCGGCGAGGCCGCCGAAACCGGACGTGTCGCCGCTGCCCTGGGCGCCGAACATGCCCTGGCGGCGGCCGACCACCTCGACCGGGATCTCGCGCACCGGCTGCTCGCGGCGGGTCTCGGGTACCTGGTCGTTCATCGCAGCTGCCCTCCCATCTCGCTGACGGGGGTGGCCTGCAGGGCGAGCGCCTCGCCGAGTTCCTCGGCCCGGCGGCGGTTCACGCCCAGCGGCTCGTGCTGGATCTTGTCGTGCAGCTTCAGGATCGCGTCCAGCAGCATCTCCGGGCGCGGCGGACAACCGGGCAGGTAGATGTCCACCGGGACGATGTGGTCGACGCCCTGCACGATCGCGTAGTTGTTGAACATCCCGCCGGAGGAGGCGCAGACGCCCATCGAGATGACCCACTTCGGGTTGGGCATCTGGTCGTACACCTGGCGCAGCACCGGGGCCATCTTCTGGCTCACCCGGCCCGCGACGATCATCAGATCGGCCTGCCGCGGGGAGCCGCGGAAGACCTCCATGCCGAACCGGGCCAGGTCGTAGCGGCCGGCGCCGGTGGTCATCATCTCGATCGCGCAGCAGGCCAGGCCGAAGGTGGCCGGGAACAGTGACGCCTTGCGCACCCAGCCCGCGGCCGCCTCCACGGTCGTGAGCAGAAAGCCGCTCGGCAGCTTCTCCTCGATTCCCATCAGATCCCTCTCAATGCCTCAAGTCCGGTGGTTCATCGGCCGGTTCTGGCTCGTCCGCTCGGCGGAGGTCGTTCGTCCGACGGAGCTTGTCCGCTCGTTCACAAGGGGTCGCGAGGACGCCCGGCGGACCGCCGACGGGTGGGCAGGCCCGCGCTCAGTCCCACTCCAGGCCGCCGCGCCGCCACACGTAGGCGTAGGCGACGAAGACGGTGGCGATGAACAGGAGCATCTCGACCAGTCCGAAGATCCCGAGGGCGTCGAACGTCACCGCCCACGGGTAGAGGAAGACGATCTCGATGTCGAAGACGATGAAGAGCATCGCCGTCAGGTAGTACTTGATCGGGAACCGACCGCCGCCCACGGGCTGCGGGGTCGGCTCGATGCCGCACTCGTACGCCTCCAACTTGGCCCGGTTGTAGCGCTTGGGGCCGGTGAGTGAGGCCATCACGACGGAGCCGACCGCGAACGCCGCCGCGATGGCACCGAGTACGAGGATCGGCGCGTAGGCATTCATAGCCCCCGCTCCCTCCGTCCAGTCGTCCTTGACTGCAGATCGGAACCGGCGGGTCACGCTGAGGTGAACCCGCGCTCCAGTTCCCGAGATCCACCTCATGTGAGGCAGTTCACAAAGCCTGGAACGAGCGCATCCTATGCCTGTCGGCTTGTGATCTGCGACACGCAGTTCGCCGGGATCTTTGTGATCTACGACACCCCTGGAATGAGGGTGAATGCGAACATGCCCAGTTTTGTCAACGCAAAGCAGTCAAATGGTCACAACCAGTCGCATTTACTTGTGAAGCGGCAGGTCAGAGCCTCGCTCCTATATCAACTATGCTCCGGCAGAGGCAAATTTCCGGGCGCCATGTTGACGTGTTATAGCGGCTCACTCGCAGGGGTGGCCGGGGGGTGAACGCTCGCTTGACCCTTCGTTCACAAGCGCGCGAATGCCTTCTTGGGGCCTCCCCCTCCCCCTCCCCCCACCCCACCCGCCGCCCGCCGCCCGCCGCCCGCCCAACCCTCGCCCGTTTCGCGCTGGGCCGTGCCTGGCCCAGCGCGCGGCACCCCAACCTCCGCGCGCTCCCTCTGCCCCGGGCCCGCGTCCCGCGCTCCCGTGCCCCGCTCGCCCTTGCGCCCTCGGGCCCTCGGGCCCTCGCCTCTGCCTCTGCCTCTGCCTCTGGCCCCGGCCCCGGCTACCGGATGCCGGCTGCCTGTTCCCAGACCCACGCCGCGATGCCCACCCGGTTACGGGCACCGAGCTTGCGCTGGATGTTGGCGAGGTGGTTCTTCACCGTGCCCGGTGAAATGAACAGTCCTGCTCCGATCTCGGCATTCGTCGCGCCGTCCGCCACCAGTTCCGCGATCTCCCTTTCCCTCGTGGTCAGTTCCTCGGCCGGGCCGACCGTCGTCAGTGCCGCCGCGGCGGCCGCGGCGCCCGGGCCCGGCTTCGGCTCCGCGCCCGGAAGCGCCATGTGCTTCAGGAGCCGGACGGTGATCTGTGGGCTGATCAACGCGTCCCCGGCCATCGCGGCCCGCACCGCCTCGATCAGCAGCACCGGCCCCGAGCGCTTCAGCAGGAACCCGGCCGCCCCGTACCGCAGTGCCGTGTGCACGTAGTCGTCCAGGTCGAAGGTGGTCACCACGATCACCTTGCACTCGTCGGCCAGCTGCCGGGTCACCTCCAGCCCGTCGAGCTTCGGCATCCGGATGTCCGCGAGCACCACGTCCGGTCGCAACCTCCGTGCCTCCGCCACCGCTGCGGCGCCGTCCGCGGCCTCCGCCACCACCACCATGTCCGGCTGCACGTCCAGGATCATCCGGAACGCGCTCCGGACATCCGCCTGGTCATCCGCGATCAGGATCCGGACCGGCCCTGCGCTACTGCCCATTCCCGTACCTCCCCGTTGCCGACCCGCGTCGGTCTCCACGATCACGCCGGCCCCGTGCCGGCTTCCTCCAGCGGCAGCACCGCCGTCACCCGCCAGCTCTCCGTCTCGTGCGGGCCCGCTTCCAGCGAGCCGCCGAGGGCCTCGACCCGGGCCACCAGCCCCGGCAGTCCGCTGCCGCCGCCGCGGCGCGGCCGCCCGGCCTGGCCCGGGTTCCGGCCGTCGTTGGTCACCGTCAGCTCCAGCCGTCCACCGGTACGGCGGGCCCGCACCTCGACCGCCCGCGCGGCCGGAGCATGTCGCCGGACATTGGTCAGGGACTCGACCACGATCCGGTGGACGGTGCCCTCCACCTCGCGCGGCACCGGCTCCTCCGGCAGCTCCAGCGTGACCTCGGCGCCGCCCGTCGCGGTGAACCGCTCGGCCACCTCTGCGAGTTCGAGGAGTCCGGGCTGCGGGGCCCGGCCGCCGCCCTCCTCGCTGCGCAGCAGCTGCACCGTCCGATCCAGCGAGGCCAGGGCCCGCTGCCCGGCCTGCTCTATTCGCTGGAACATCTCGGCCGCCCGGGCCGGATCGATCCCGGCCAGGTACGCCCCGGCCTGGGCCTGGGCGACCATGCCGCTGACGTCGTGCGCCACGAAGTCGTGGAGGTCGTGGGCCAGTTCGAGCCGCTGGGCGCGCCTGGCCTCGACCACCGCATTCGCGCGTCCCTCGTCCAGGCCCCGCAGGTAGAGCCCGATCAGGACGGCCGGCAGCGAGAGCATCGAGCCGAAGCCGAAGATCGTGAGCACGTCCCCCGGGCCTTCGAGGAACGCGAAACGGGTCAGCCAGAGGGCGACGGCTCCGCAGGCCGTCCAGGCCGCGACCGCGCAGCGCGGCCCGTCCTCGGTGCGCAGGCCGAGGACCACCGCCAGGAGCAGGACGGCCAGTTCGACCAGGCCCGCCAGCCCGGCCCAGCGATCGCCCTCCGCCCACCGGCCGAGGAGCCAGACGGCGAACGTGACCGCGAGCGACGCCGCCCCGAGTGCCATGGTCACGGCCGCGGCCCCGTACCGCCCCCGCGCCGCCCAGGCCGGCAGTGCCAGGACCAGGACGACCCCGGACAGGATCTGAGTCATCGTCACCACCTCTCCTCGGCTCTTCGACTGCCGTCACATTACGACGCCGCCGAGGCGGTGCGCCTGTGCCGATCGGCATATTTCACAGGCCGGTTGAGCAGGGAGAACCTGCCGATCGGCAGCTGTTGCGGACCCCTGGCAGGCCTCCAGTCTTGAGTCGTCGCACCGGCCACGGGGGTCGGTGCCGAAGGGAGGCACCCTCGTGTCGAAGCTCGTGATCAACGCCCGCAGCACCGCCCACCGGGCTGCGGCCGCCGCCCCGGACGTCCCGCCCGCCCCGCGCTGGGCCCGGTTCGCCGCCAAGGTCGCCGTCCTCTCCACCGTCCCCTCGGGGTTGTGGCGGATCGCCTTCGGTTTCGGCGCCCCGGTCGGCTTCAGCGGTGCGACGGCCGCGGCGTTCGACGCGCACCAGCCGGGTTGGGGCACGGTCTACTGCGTGGTGCTGAGCCTCCTGGCCGAGGCGCTGGCCTTCCTGACCCTGGGCCTGGTCCGGCCCTGGGGGTTGGTGGTGCCCAGGTGGGTTCCGCTGCTGGGCGGCCGCCGGGTCCGGCCGCTCGCCGCCGTCGTGCCGGCCCTGCTCGGTTCGGCGATACTCACCGACCTGGGGGCGACGGCGCTGTTCGGCGGGTGGGCGCGGAACCTGGCCGAGGCGGATTCGCCGCACGGCGTCGCCGCCGTCGTGATGACGCTCGCCTATCTGCCCCTGGTCGCGTGGGGCCCGTTGCTCGGTGCGGTCGCCATCGACTACGCCCGCCGGACGGTGCGGTGGCACCGGTGACGCGGGCCGCGGGCCGCGGGTCAGACCCGGGCCGGTTCCGGGCTCGGCGCCGCCGCGTCGGGCGCTCCCTCCCTCTCCCCCGCGGCCGGGCGCGGCACGAGGGCGGTGCGCCGGCCCCACTCGGTCGCCCCGTGCACCAGGACTCCGCCGAAGGGTGTGAGCGGGCCCATCCGGTTCCCAGCAGTGGTGATACCGAAGACGGCGGCCCAGAGCAGTTGGGTGCCAAGCAGCAGGCTCCCCCAGGACGACGATGTGGCCCGCGCGGCCCACATCTGGACGAAGAAGGAGAACAACGTGCAGAACAAGGACAGATGCAGCAGCCAGGCCCACCGGGCCGACCCGTACGAGGCGGCGACGGTCCACGGCGCGGGGCCGACGGACAGCGCGGCCACTGCGAACACCCCGGTGGCGGTGGCGGGTTGCCCCCAGGTCACGGCCAGCGCGTCGGTGTTCCGGACGGCCCGGGAGCGGACCATCGCCGGCACGTACGCGGAGCCGACGGCGGCTGCGCCGAGCACCGGGACGCCGCTGAGGGCGGGTGGGCGGAGTCCGCCGCCGGTGAGCAAGGGGAGCCGGGCCGCGGGTCAGGCTGCGAGCAGGCCGCGGTCCTCGGCGATCGCGGCGATGTCGGCCGGTGTGCCGGACATGATGGTGCGCACGTGTGCGGTGACGAGGTCGACGGGCCAGTCCCACCAGGCCGCGCGCAGGAGGAGCTCGATGTCGGCGTCGGGGAAGCGGCGGCGGATCGGGCGGGCGGGGTCGCCGCCGACGACGGTGCAGGGGTCGACGTCGGAGGTGACGAGGGCTCCGGCGGCGATGATCGCTCCGTCGCCGATGCGCACGCCAGGCAGGACGGTGGCACCGTAGCCGAACCAGACGTCGTTGCCGACATGGGTGTCACCCCGGCTGGGGAGGGCGGTGACGATGTCGAGGGTCTGCTCGGTCCAGCTGCCGCCGAACATCGTGAACGGGAAGGTGGAGACGCCGATGTCCGGGTGGGCGGCGCCGGCCATGAGGAAGCGGGTGCCGGTGGCGAGGGCGCAGTACTTGCCGATCACCAGGCGTTCGGGTCCGTAGGAGTAGAGGACGTTGCGTTCCTCGAAGCGGGTGGCTTCGTCGGGGTCGTCGAAGTAGGTGTACTCGCCGACCTCGATCCTGGGGTCCTTGACGAGGGGGCGCAGCAGAACGACGCGGTCGTGGCCGGGGAGGGGGTGGAGGGCGGTCGGGTCGGGGGCGGTCACGGCGGGCATGTGAGCTCCTCTCGTAATGCGACTCCTGTCGCATTACGATGAGCATGGCACGGCCACACCGGCCCGGCAAGCATTAACGCGACTGGAGTCGACTTTGAGCGAGATTCCCGAGACCCCAACCCCGGCCTCGGACAGTGCGACCCTGCGCGCGCCGGCCGCCCGCCCCGGCGGCCGGAGCGCCCGGGTGCGGGCCGACGTGGTCGCGGCCCTGCTGGCCGAGGTCACCGAGAAGGGGTACGACGGCCTCACCGTCGAGGCGGTCGCAGCCCGCTCCGGCGTCCACAAGGCGACCCTCTACCGGCGCTGGAGCGGAGTGGACGGACTGGTCGCGGACGCCCTGACCGCCTCCGCCGACCAGCCCTGGCCCCTGCCGGACACCGGGGACCTCGGCGAGGACCTCCGCCGGATCACCCATGAGGTGTTCGCCGTCTTCACCGACCCCGAGCTCGGCCCGACCCCCACGGCGCTGATCGCGGCCGCCCAGCGCTCCGACACCGGGGCAGCCGCCCTCCGCGCCTTCTTCGCGGCCCGCCACGAACAGGCCGCCGAGGTGGCCGAACGAGCCGTCACCAGGGGCGAGTTGCCCGCCGGCACGGACGGTGCCGAGGTGGTCCGGGCCGCGACCGCCCCGCTCTACTACCGCCTGTTCGTCACCGGCGAGCCGCTCGACGCCCTCACCGCCGAGCGGGCCGCGGACGCCGCCGCCCTGGCGGCCCGCGCCGGCTTGTTCGCGGCCGCCCCCGCCCCAGCCCCAGCCCCAGCGAGCCGAACCGCAACGCCCCGCACCACCGCAACCCGAACCGCGACGCCCCACACCACCGCGCCCCGCACCACCGCGCCCCCGACCATCGATCCGCCAGCGACCAACCATCAAACCCAGAATGGAAACTGACGCTGCGCCAGCACCACGCCGGCACAGCAGCCGCCATCGAAACCGGAGCCACACCACCCCCTACCGGAACCCCACCGGCCCGTGGATGATGCCTCCATGACAATCCTGCCGTCCACCACCCCCCGGAAGGCCCGTCACGTGAAGAGCAAGCAGTGGGCGCTGGTCGCCGCCGCCACCGTCCTCCCGCTCGTCGCGAGCACCGGCACCGCCGTGGCGGACACCCCCTCGCCGGCCCCGAGCGCCGCCTGCACCTACACCCCGGCCGTTCCGGCCGACAACTTCAAGGGCATCCCGGCCTTCGACCCCGAGGAGGCCGCCGAGCCCTACAGTGCGACCCTGCGGACCAACCAGGGCCGGATCACCTTCGAGGCGCTGACCGACAAGGCCCCCTGCACCACGTTCTCGTTCCGGTTCCTGGCCGAGAACGACTACTTCGACGGCACCCATTGCCACCGTCTCACCACCCAGCGGATCTACGTCCTCCAGTGCGGCGACCCGACCGGAACGGGCAGCGGCGGCCCCGGCTACTCCTTCCCCGACGAGAACCTGACCGGCGCCACCTACCCGGCCGGCACCGTGGCCATGGCCAACGCCGGGCCGAACACCAACGGCAGCCAGTTCTTCTTCGTCTGGAAGGACACCAAGCTCTCCCCCGCCTACACCCCGTTCGGCCGGGTCACCGCGGGCCTGGACGTCCTGCAGAAGATCGCCGCGGGCGGCGAGGACGACCAGAACGGGCCCGGCGACGGCTACCCCACCCTGCCGGTGGACATCCGCCACGTGAAGATCAGCGACCGCTGACGGCCCGCAGCCCGGGTGGCGCTCCGCCGCTCCCGTACGGTGGCAGCACCAACGACACCGCACGGGAGCGACGGGAGCAGCGCCGCATGGACAGCAGGATCTGGGAGAGCGTCGACCACCTGGTCGCCTGGCTCGACGCGAACGGCACGCAGTCGCCCCAGGAGGAGCGCCTGCTGCGGATCCTCAAGGTCTCCGAGGAGGTCGGCGAGGTCGGGGCCGCGGTGATCGGCGCCACCGGCCAGAACCCGCGCAAGGGGGTCACCCACGGCTGGGAGGACGTCCAGCACGAGCTCTGCGACGTCGTGTTCGCCGCGCTCGTCGCCCTGCGGACGCTCACCCCGGACGCGGCCCGGGTGTTCGCCGACCGGCTCGCCTACGTCGAGCAGCGCTCGGCCGCCAGTCGCGCAACCCCTGAGGCAAGTTGATGCCACGTCATATTTTTCTGCCGCGTTTCCGTCAACCCCGTTGACGACCGGACCACCGGTCCCTAACCTGAGCCAACGGCCCGGCCCCATCGCCTCACCGGCGAGCGGTCGCGGCCCCGTCCGCCGAGAGTGCGCCTAACCTGCGCCGTCGGCGGAGGCGCCGGTTCCACACCGTTCGACCCGTACCGCCCGCGGCCCTTCCGGCGCTCACCGCGCCAAGCGCCGCCGCGCCCTGCCATCCCGCAGGCGAAAACGTACGCACGAGCCGACCCGGACCACCGCACCGGCCGTCGTACGCCGGCCCCACGCGGACCACACCCGCGCCGAGCGCCACTGAAGGCCGCACCGCACGCTGTACGCCGCGCCACCGCACGCCGCACGCCGCACCGCCGCTGCACCCGCCGCCCGTCGACCTCGTACGGGCCGCGTTCACGTTCACGCACCACCGCACACCACGGCACCGCACCGTCGCAGCGCCGCGCCCCACATCTCCCACCGCCGCGCACCGCCAGACACCTCGACGCGCTCGCCGCCGACACGGGCCGCATCCGCGCCAGGCGCCGCCGCACCCGGCGGGCCGCCACCTCGCGCCGACGCGTCCCACGTCCATCGCACTCCATCCTGCACGGCACCGCCGCACACCATTACGGCACCACAGCACCACAGCACCGCGGCACCACAGCACCGTCGCGCACATCGAGCACGGTAGGAGCGAGCACACCCCGCATCGACACCCTCCATCGAGGGGTCAACGATTGCACTCAACTCGCTATTGCGAGTAACTTGCAATAGCGACAGTGCCACAAGGGCGAGGAGGGATGGCGGTGAGCGGGTCTCAGCGACCTCCGGCGTTCGAGCCGACACGCGCCGACACCGACCCCCTTCACCCGGCAGCCCTCACCGCCCCCGCCCTCACGGCCACCGCCCCCGCAGCCGCCACCGCCACCGCCCCGGAGCCTCGCGACCTCTCGCCCACTCCCGCGCGCCACGGCGAACACTCCCCGCTCGCGAGCGGCGACAGGGCAGGCCGGCGAGCAGAGGGCAGCACCCTCCCCGGCACCACCCGCCACCCCAGCACCGCCCCCTGTCGCGCCATCGCCGCCACCATCACCGCCATCGCCCCCGACCCCGGCGTCGCCATCGCCCCCGCCATCGCCATCGCCGCCACCATCACCGCCATCGCCCCCGGCATCGCCATCGCCCCCGCCCCCGCCATCGCCCCCGCCATCGCCGCCACCCCAGCACCCTCCACCCGACTGCGTTTCAAAACTGTTGCGCCAGACCAACATTGGGTGAATCCCTCCCCTCCGGGGCAGGATCAAGCATGTACATGCTCAACATCTGACCGGCAGTCAATCCGGCCCACCGGATAGCCCGCCGACAGCCCGCCGGCACTTGCCTCCACGGCAATCGGCATGGCGAAATCATCACGGCCATCAAGAAACCGCCAAGGCAATGCGGGGTCACCCGGATGGATCGGCCACCATTCAACGAATGTGGTGACGATCACACATGGGCTTTTGAGCCGGTGAAATCCTGACGGAAAGTCATCGAATCACGACTGCGCGTAAGAGGATTCCGCAGCGCGGAAGGCGCGTCGCGACCACCCCGAAGGGGCCCCTGACCATCCCCGGCGGCCGACGGCCATCCCCCATGACCATGGCAAACGGCTCCGGACGGTCACACTGCGGACACCCACCGCAGGGGCGTCCCGGGCGCGGCATCCGCGCAGCTCGCCGGGCTTGAGCTGCACACGGGCGATCCGCCAAGGCCGACCACGGAGCGTCTCCGGGGATTTACAACACGAGTCTTCCGGTTTTATAGTCACGGCCGACGGGGGACGTTTGACCGGCCCGGATAGCGGATGCAACCACCACGGATCCGACTATTCACTTGCCGGCCATCAACTGTCGAGGGGGAGGCGTAGTGTTGTGTCTTGAAGTGGGCGCGGGGGAGCGTCCGAACCTCTGTTGTACGCGATCCGTTTCAGCCTGAGCAGCAGCTGGACGCCGCGCGGTCACGGGAACTGCCTTAGAGACCGCGACTGTTCGAGCTAGTGTCATGCCCACGTAATTCTTTTTTTGGCATCCTGTTGGCGCGCTTTCGCATGCCCTCTTCGCCGGGTCCGTGCGTCGCGACAACAGGCGGTCGGCCGCGCCCGCATTTTATGACGTCGGCCTTATTTGGCATGCACCCTTGTCGGCTATGTGCTCGAAGAATGACGAATTCGAGGAATGATGGCGATATTCACGGGGTCCGAGGAATTGACTCTTTCGAACATGCTGCGCGCGGCCGCGCTCGTCCAGCCCGACCGGACCGCCGTTTCCTGCGGCACCGATCGACTGACCTTCCAGCAGCTCAGCGACCGTAGCGAGCACATCGCCGACCACCTGCGGCAACTCGGCGTACGGCCGGACGAGCCGGTCGGCATCTACATGGAACCGTCGGTCGATCTGATGGCCAGTGTGTGGGGCGTGCTGCACGCCGGCGCCGCATATCTGCCGTTGTCACCCGAGTATCCGGACGAACGCGTTCGGTACATGGTGGTGGACTCGCGCACGAAGGTCATCCTGGCCGACGCGGCGCTGACATCCAGACTGGCCGCGATGGCACCGCCGGAAACGAGGATCATCACCCTCGCCGAGGCGGCCGCCGGCGCTTTCGGCAGCCCGGACAAGACCGGCGCGGACAAGACCGGCACGGACGAGACCGGCACGGACACGGCCATCCCCGCCGCAGAAGCCCGCCGCCCCACCCGGGGCGACGACCTCGCGTACGTCATCTACACCTCCGGGAGCACGGGCAACCCGAAGGGCATCGGCGTCGAGCAGCACAGCATCGTCGCCCAGATGCGCTGGATGGCCGACGAGCAGGGCCTCGGCCGGACCCGGACGGTGCTGCAGAAGACGCCGCTGAGCTTCGACGCGGCCCAGTGGGAGATCCTCGCGCCCGCCTGCGGCGCGAGCGTGGTGATGAGCGAGCGCGGGGTCTACGCGGACCCCAACGGCCTGCTCGACCTGATCACCGCCCACGAGGTGACGACCATTCAGGGCGTCCCGACGCTCATTCAGGCCCTGGTGGACAGTGGCCGGTTGCCGGGCTGCACGTCCCTGACGCAGATCTTCAGCGGCGGCGAGGCACTCACCAAGAGCCTCGCGGTCGAGGTCTTCGACGCGCTGCCGGACTGCGACCTGATCAACCTGTACGGACCGAGCGAGTGCACCATCAACTCCTCGGCGCTCAAGGTCGACCGGGACGCGGTGCGCCAGGGTCCGGACCACATCTCGATCGGCCACCCGGTGCGGGGCCTCGACTTCCACATCCTCGACCACGACCGGAAGCCGGTGGCGCCCGGCGAGTCGGGCGAGCTGTACATCTCCGGCGTCCAGGTGGCCCGCGGCTACCTGAACCGCGACGACCTGACGGCCGAACGGTTCCTCCCGAACCCGTTCTCCGACGACCCCGCCCACGACCGCCTGTACCGCACCGGCGACCTCACCCGCTGGAACGACGACGGCACCGTGCAGTTCCTCGGCCGCACCGACAGCCAGGTCAAGCTGCGCGGCTTCCGGGTCGAGCTGGACGAGATCAAGGTGTCCATCGAGTCCCACGACTGGGTGAAGCGGGCCGCCGTCCTGGTCCGCAACGATCAGCGCACCGGCGCCAACCTCATCGCGTTCATCGAACTCGATCCCAACCAGGCCTCGCTGATGGACCAGGGCAACCACGGCGCCCACCACCAGTCGAAGAAGAGCAAGGTGCAGCTCAAGGCGCAGCTCGCCGGCCTCGGCGTGCGCGAGGAGCCCGGCCTGCCGGCCGTGGCGCTGGAGGGTCGCCAGGAGACGCCCGAGCAGCGACGCACCGCGTTCGCCCGCAAGACGTACCGCTTCTACGAGGGCGGCGAGGTCACCAGGGACGACGTCCTGGACCTGCTCGCCCGCCCGGTCGGCGCGGCGGCGTCCGCGCCCCGCACGCCGGACACCCTCACGCCGGCCGAACTCGGCGCGCTGCTGCGCAACTTCGGCCGGTTCACCAGCGCCGAGCGGCTGCTGCCCAAGTACGGCTACGCCTCGCCGGGTTCGCTGTACGCCACCCAGCTCTACCTGGAGCTGTCGGGCGTCGCGGGCCTCGAACCGGGCTACTACTACTTCCACCCGGTCGACCACAGCCTCGTGCTCATCGCCCCGGCCCCCGCCGGGCAGCCGCGGCTGAAGGCCCACTTCGTCGGGAGCCGGTCGGCCATCGAGGCGGTCTACCTCAACAACGTCCAGGAGGTCCTGCAGTTCGAGGCCGGTCACATGGTCGGCCTGTTCGACCACGTGCTGCCCGGCTACGGCCTGCGGATCACCGCCCGGGCCGGCGAGCCCGCCGTCAAGGACCTCCTGGGCTGCCCCGGCGAGGACTACTACCTGGCCACCTACGAGGTGGAGAGCGCCGCGGCCCCGGCCGTCGCCGACCCGGTCGAGCTCTACGTGCAGGCCCACCCCGGCCGGATCGCCGACCTGCCCGCGGGCCAGTACCGCTACGCGGACGGCGAGCTGGTCAAGGTGTCCGACGAGCTGGTGCGCAAGCAGCACGTCATCGCGATCAACCAGGAGGTGTACCAGCGCGCCGCCTTCGGGGTCAGCATCCTCGGCCGCGCGGACGAGCCCTGGCAGCGCTACACCGACCTCGGCCGCGAGCTGCAGCGCCTGCAGATGAACGACGTCGGCCTCGGCCTCATGTCCTCCGGCTACAGCTCGGAGACCGGCAACCCGCTGTCGGCCGCCCGCCGCATCGCGGAGATCGTCGGGCTCGACGCGGAGACCGCCTCCTACTTCGCCGTCGGCGGCCGCATCAGCGAGGAGCAGCGGCTCGGCGAGGGCATGAAGGAGGACTCGGTCCACATGCGCGGGCCGGCCGAGATCGTCAAGGACAACCTCGCCGACGCGATGCCGCCGTACATGGTGCCGAACCGGGTCACCGTGCTGAACGCCTTCCCGCTCACCCCGAACGGCAAGGTCGATCACCAGGCGCTGCGCGAGCTGGACAAGGCGGCGGTGGACGACACCGATGCGCCGGTGGTGCTGCCGCGCACGCCCACCGAGGAGGCGATCGCGGCGCTGTGGCGGACGGTGCTGAAGCAGGAGCGGGTCTCGATCCGCGACGACTTCTTCGGCTCCGGCGGGCACTCGCTGACCGCGGTCAACCTGATCAGCCGGATCAACAAGGAGCTCGGCGCGGGGCTGCCGCTGCAGGTGCTGTTCGAGGCGCCGACCATCGCCGAGCTGGCCCGGCGGGTGGACCGCGAGCCGTCGACGGCGTCGTCGCGCCTGGTGCGGCTGCGTGCCGGGGAGGAGGGCCGCCGGCCGGTGTTCTGCTGGCCCGGGCTCGGCGGCTACCCGATGAGCCTGCGCCTGCTGGCGAGCCGGCTCGGCCTGACGTCGCCGTTCCTCGGCGTGCAGGCCCACGGCATCAACGCCGGCGAGACCGCCTACCCGACGTTCGACGAGATGGTCGCCCGGGACATCGAGCTGATCCGCGAGGTCCAGCCGCAGGGCCCGTACACGCTGTGGGGCTACTCCTTCGGTGCCCGGGTCGCCTTCGAGGTGGCCTACCAGCTGGAGCGCGCCGGCGAGCAGGTCGACGAGGTGATCCTCCTGGCGCCTGGCAAGCCCCCGGTGGAGGCGCACCTGGAGGCGCCCGCCGACGCGGCGGCCAGCTTCACCGACCCGACGTTCGTCGCGATCCTCTACTCCGTCTTCTCCGGGAACCTGGAGCAGTCGGCGGTGGAGGAGTGCATCGCGGCGACGCGCGACGGGGCGAGCTTCGTCGACTTCGTCTGCGGCCGCTTCGAGCACCTGGAGCGCGACCTGGTGCGCCGGATCACCGACGTGGTGTGGCGGACCTTCCTGTTCGAGTACGCCCCCGAGGAGCTGGCCGAGCGCACCGTCTCGGCGCCGGTCACGGTGTTCCGGGCGGACGCGGACCAGCCCTCGTTCATCGACTCGGGCTACGCGCTGACCGCGCAGGCCCCCACGATCACCCAGCTGAAGGCCGACCACTACGGCCTGATCCGCTCCGGCGGAATCGACGAACTCACCTCCGCGATCAAGTCCGCACGGCTCATGAGGAAGGTCACCGGCGTGCCCCACGTCAACATCAAGCACTTCCCGAACGATCTCGACCCGCAGCAGATCTCCGACCTGGTCGAGGCGATCACCAGCGCCGTGAAGACCGCGTTCTCGGTCGACGAGGGCGCCGTGTCGATCGCCCTGGAGCCGGTCGAGCAGGAGGCCTGGAACGAGCGGGTCTACCTGCCGGAGATCGTCGAGGGCACCGGAACGCTGGTCAAGGTCCCGAACTACTGAGCCCGTCGACCACACCGGACGCCGGGCCCGGACACCACACCGGTCACACCGGACACCGGGCCCGGCCACCACACCGGACACCACCTCGGACACCGAGCCCGTCCACCACACCGGGCGTCACACCGGACACCGGGCCGGGCCACCACATCCGACGGAGCAGCGGGGAGCAGGCCATGACAGACGGAGGACGGCATGCGTAGGACGATCGCCAGGGCGAAGGAGGACCTCGCCGTGATCGTCGAGCGGGACCCTTCGATCCGCACCCGGAAGGAAGCGCTCCTGCACCCGGCCCTGCCGGCGCTGTGGGCCCACCGGGCGGCGCACGTCCTCCACACCGGGGGGCACCGGCAGACGGCGCGCGTGCTGGCGTACGTGGCACGCGCCGTGACCGGCGGCATCGAGATCCACCCGGGGGCCCGGCTGGGCCGGCGGGTGTTCATCGACCACGGTGCGGCGGTCGTGATCGGTGAGACCGCCGTGATCGGCGACGACGTGACGATCTTCCACCAGGTGACGCTCGGCGCGGTCGGGTTCTGGCGGGACTCCTGGCGCAAGCCCGGTGCCCGCCGCCACCCGGTGGTCGGCGACCGGGTGGTGATCGGCACGAACGCGATCGTGCTCGGCCCGGTCACGGTCGGGGACGACGCGCTGATCGGTGCCGGCGCCCTCGTGCTGGCCGACGTGCCGGCCGGTGCGCGGGTGATGGCCCCGGCGGCGAAGGTCTCGCAGCGGCCGCCCACCGAGGAGACCTCCCAGCTGCTGCGCACCCTGGCGACGTCCGGGTACTGGTAGCCCGCCCGAGCGCCCGGCCCGCTCCCCATCGGCCGCCCGGCCCTCCCCCTCCCCTCCCCCCATTCATCGCAAGTCAGCCCGACCGCAAGTCAGCCCGACCGCCGGTCCCCGGACCGCAGGTCGGCATGCCAACGGAGGCATACGTGATCCATGTAGGTGTCCTGGAGAGCAACCTCTCCGGTTCCGGCTTCGAGGGTCTGCAGATCCTCAAGGAACTCGACTGCCGCGTGACCTTCTTCACCCGCGACCTGGACCGGTACCTCGAAGTGCCGGGCGGCCCGGCCTACTTCGACAAGTACGTCGACGAGATCGTGCACTGCGAGACGAACGTCCTCGACGAGCTGATGCCCCACGTGCGCGCGGCCTCGGCGCAGTACCCGTTCAACGCGTTCCTGACGCTGGCCGAGTACGACGTGGTCGTGGCCGCCGAGGTGGCGATCCTGCTCGGGCTGCCGACGGTGAGCGTGGACGGCGTCGCGACGGCCCGCAACAAGGCGCTGATGCGCCGCCGCTGTGCCGAACTCGGTGTGGCGATGCCCGCGTTCCGCACCGTGCGGACCCCGGAGGAGGCCGCCGCGGCCGCCGCCGAGATCGGCCTGCCGTGCGTGGTGAAGCCGGCCGACGAGACCAGCAGCGCCGACGTGAGGCTGGTGGAGACGGCGGAGCAGGCGGCCGAGCACGTGGCGCTGATCCGGTCGCGGGTCGAGAACACCCGCGGTCAGAGCCGCTACCACGAGCTGATGGTCGAGGAGTTCATCACCGGCCCCGAGGTCAGCGTCGAGGTGCTGGCCGAGGGCGACCGCTTCGTGGTGCTCGGCGTGACCGACAAGTCCGTGACCGGCCAGGGCTACTTCGTCGAGCTGGGCCACAGCTTCCCGTCGAGCCTGCCGGAGGCGACGGTCGCCGCGATCGGCGACCTCGCGGTGGAGTCCCTGCGCGCGGTCGGCTTCGACCTCGGCATGGCGCACGTCGAGATCAAGGTGACCCCGTCCGGGCCGAAGCTCGTGGAGATCAACCCGCGGCCCGCCGGCGGGAAGATCACCTACCTGGTCGACCGCGCCCTCGGCATCCGTTCGCTGGAGCTGGTGTCGCGCCAGTACCTGGGCGAGCCGCTGCCGGCCGAGGTCGTGCCGGCGAAGCCGGTCGGCGGCGCCGCGATCCGCTACCTGACCGCCCCGGCCGGCCGGGTCGTGTCCGTCGGCGGCCAGGACCGTGCCGCCGCGCAGCCCGGCGTGGAGGAGGTCGTCGTCAAGCCGAAGCCCGGCGACGTCCTGCACGAGGTGCGCCGCAACGGCGACCGCGCCGGTCACGTCCTGGTGATCGCCGAGAGCGCGCAGCTCGCGGCGCGCACCGCCGAGGCCGCCGCCCGCGAGATCATCATCCGCACCGAGCCGGTCGCGGCGCGCCCGGTCGCGCGGTCGCTGGTGGACCTGATCGGCGGCACGCCGCTGCTGGAGCTGCCGCTGGACCGGATCGTGGACGGCGCCCCGGCCGGGGCGGCGGTGCTCGCGAAGCTGGAGCTGTTCAACCCGTGGTCCAGCAGCAAGGACCGCGCCGCGCTGTCGATGCTCAAGGCCGCCG
Source organism: Kitasatospora sp. NPDC057936 (assembly GCF_042887525.1). Classification (NCBI taxonomy): domain Bacteria; kingdom Bacillati; phylum Actinomycetota; class Actinomycetes; order Kitasatosporales; family Streptomycetaceae; genus Kitasatospora; species Kitasatospora sp. NPDC057936. The sequence goes on along the minus strand of NZ_JBHVPD010000067.1, from coordinate 5,505 downwards.
AGGAGCGCGGGGAGCTGACCCCGGGCGACGGCACCGTGATCGAGGCGACGTCGGGCAACACCGGCATCTCGCTGGCGGCGCTGGCGGCGGCCCGCGGCTACCGCTGCGTCATCGTGCTGCCGGACAACGCCACGCAGGAGCGGGTGACGATGCTGCGGTCGCTGGGCGCCGAGGTGGTGCGCACCCCGCACACCGGCGGCTACCAGGCGGCGGTGGACAAGGCCCAGGAGCTGCACGAGCAGACGCCGGGCTCGTGGTTCTGCTGCCAGCACGACAACGCGGACAACGTCCGGGCGCACTACGAGTCGACCGGTCCGGAGATCTGGGCCGACACCGAGGGCCGGGTCGACGTGTTCGTGTGCGGCGTAGGCACCGGCGGCACGCTGAGCGGGACCGGCAAGTACCTGCGGGAGAAGAACCCCGCGGTGCGGATCGTGGCGGTGGAGCCGGCGGGTTCGCCGCTGCTGTCGGGCGGCGAGCCGGGCACGCACTGCATCCCCGGCTTCAACGGCGGGTTCATCGCGCCGACGACGGACCGCGAGCTCATCGACGAGGTGATCCCGGTCGCGGACGCGGACGCGCTGCGCACCACCCGTGAACTCGCCCTGCGGGCCGGTCTCATGGTCGGTGTCTCGGCCGGTGCGGTCGTGCACGCGAGCAGCGTCGTCGCGAGCCGTCCGGAGTTCCGGGGCAAGCGGATCGTCACCCTGCTGCCCGACACAGGCGAGCGCTACCTGAGCCTGCTCAACCGCGAGGCCGCGTCGACGCCCGCCGCGCCCGCCGCCACCGCTGCCGGGGACGGTGCCCGTTGAGCAGCGGGACCGACGCCAGGCCGCGCCTGCTGATGGTGATGCCGTACCGCCAGTTCGTCCAGAAGGCGCAGGCCGAGGGCTACTGGGTCGGTGCGATCTGGGACGCCCGCCTGGAGTCCCCCGAGTACCTGGACGACGTGCGCGGGCTCGCGGACTTCTTCGTCCTCGCCGACTTCGAGGACCACGAGCAACTCGGCCGCTCCATCCGCGAGGTGGCGAAGGAGCAGGGCGCCTCAGTGGTGTACCACATCGGCCGCGAGGAGACGATGGTCACCGCGTACGAGGTGGCCGAGGAGCTGGGGGCGGAGCTCAACCCGGCGTCGGCGGTGCGCTACCTGGCCGACAAGCACGCGATGCGCGACCTGCTGGCCGGGCGCGGCCTCTCCCCCGTGGCCTTCGAGGCCGCGCCGACCCGCCGGGAGGTGCCGGGCGCGGTCGAGCGGATCGGCCACCCGGTGGTGGTCAAGCCCTCCGCGCTCGCCGGCAGCCGCGGCGTGTTCCTGTGGCAGGGCCCGGAGGACCTGGCGGCGTGGACCGCGCTGGTCGACGAGTACGGCTACGACGGCCCGTTCCTGGTCGAGGAGTACCTGCGCGGCCCCGAGTTCAGCGTCGAGACGCTGAGCGAGGACGGCCGCCACCAGGTGGTCGGCATCACCGAGAAGCTGCTCGGCCCGCCGCCGCTGTTCGTGGAGGCCGGGCACGTCCACCCGGCGCCGCTGTCCGACGGCGACCGCGCGGCGATCGAGCGGCTGACCACGGACTTCCTCACGGCCTGCGGCTACCGGTTCGGCCCGGCGCACACCGAGGTGATCCTGACCGCGCGCGGCCCGCGCATCGTCGAGTCGCAGGCCCGCCTGGGCGGCGACCGCATCCCGCGGCTCGTCCAGCTGGCCACCGGCCTGGACGTCGAGCGGGCGGTCTTCGCGAGCATGGCGGGCACGCCGACCGAGGTGCCCGCCCCGACAGCGACGGCCCTGGTCCACTTCTTCACCTTCCCGTCCGGCCGGGTCGACGAGGTCCGCGGCGTGGAGGAGGCGAAGCGGCTCGGTTTCGTCGACGAGCTGAACATCCGCCTGCGGCCCGGGGACACCGCCCCCGAGGTCCGCGACTCCAAGAGCCGGCACGGGCACGTGGTGGTGTCCGGCGCCTCCCCCGAGGAGGCGCGGGCCCGGCTCGCCGAGGTGCTCGCCACCGTCGAGGTCGTCGTGGACGGCGTGCCGTCGCGCGCGGCCGGCCACACCGGCGCGGTCGGGGCCCCCGCGTGAGCCGCGGCCCCGGCGCGGATCGCCGCGCAGTGCCCGGTCGGTGCTCCGCCCCGGCAGCCGAGCCGCCGACCATCCCGGCAACCCACCCAGCGACCGCTCCAGCAACCGCTCCAGCAACCAGGAGGTTGGCATGACCGCCCCCGACCCGAACGCACAGGTGGTGTTCGTCGGCTACAACGCGGCGTACCTGCGCGCCATCGACGGGAAGGTCCCGAGCGGGTCCGTCGTGGTGATCGAGGAACCCGACATCATCCGCAAGCGGGAGCTGCAGGACGCGGCCTCGCGCTTCGACTGCCTGGACCGCATCGTCGCGGCCGGCTACCAGCAGTCGACCGAGGCCCTGGACCTGGCGGTCGAGCTGGCCGCCGAGCGTCCGGTCGCCGCCGTCGTGCCCGGCCTGGAGTACGCCGTCCCGGCGACGGCCGCCCTGGCCGAGAAGCTCGGGCTGCCCGGCGCCACCGAGGAGGCCGCGCAGGCGCTGCGCGACAAGGCCCGGCTGCGCGAGGTGTCCGGCGCCGGCGGCGTGCGCAACCCGCGCTGGCGGGAGGTGTTCGGGCCCGAGGACATCCTCGACTTCGCCGGGGACGGCCCGGTGGTCGTCAAGCCGGCGAACCGGCAGGCGAGCGTCGGCGTGCAGCTGCTGGACTCGGTGGACGCCGCCAGTGCGGCGGTGGCCTGGGAGCGGACCTCGTCCGCCTCGGAGTACGAGCAGGTGCCCGACCGCGAGCTGCGCTGGCGCTTCCTCGCCGAAGAGCGCCTGGAGGGGCCGGAGTTCAGCGTCGAGGCGCTGGTGCGCGACGGCGAGGTCATCTTCGAGAACGTCACCGCCAAGTCGGTGATCGAGGGGCCGCACCCGGTCGAGCTCGGCCACCTGCTGCCCGCCCCGCTCGACGACGACACGCAGGCCGCGTTCGCCACGGCGATCCGTCAGCTCGTCGCGTCCACCGGATTCCGGACCGGGATCCTGCACGCCGAGTGGATCCTCACCGAGGACGGCCCGACGCTGGTCGAGTGCGCGGGCCGCTGCCCGGGCGACTACCTGATCGACCTGGTCGACCTGGCCTACGACACGAAGATCCGGCTGACCCTGATCGACCTGCTCGCCGGCCGGCCGGTCAGCCTGCCCGACACGTCCCGGCGGACGTCGGCGATCAGGTTCCTGGCGGCCGAGCCGGGCACCGTCACGGAGATCTCGGGTCTGGAGACGGCCAGGGCGCTGCCCGGCGTGCACGACGCCGAGGTGGACGTCGTGGTCGGCCAGGAGGTCCGCCCGTGGGCGTCGTCCTGGGACCGCGCCGGGCACGTCATCGTGACCGGGCCGGACGCGGACGGCACGCTCCGGCGCGTGCTGGACGCGGACGCCGCCATTCGCATCGCAACCGACTGAGGAACGACATGTCTGTTCTGTGGCAGCGCATCCGCGGTCTGCGCGGGTCCATGCCGGGCGGCTCGGTCGGCTGGCGCCTCGCCGTCATGGCGACGATCAACGCGGTCGGCACGGGCGCCTTCCTGTCCGTGTCGGTGCCCTTCATCACCAGGTCGGTGGGCCTGTCCGAGGGCGACCTCGGCCTCGGCCTGACCCTGTCCGCGACCATCGCCCTCGGCACGGCGATCCCGATCGGCATCCTCGCCGACCGGATCGGCCCCAAGAAGGTGCTGGTCGGGGTCAGCCTGTGGCGCAGCGCCTGCTTCGTGGTGTACCCGTTCGTGCAGAACCTCTGGGAATTCCTGGCCGTGGTCTGCGTCCTGGGGCTGGTGGACAAGGCCGCCGCGCCGATGGAGCAGGCCCTGGTGGGGCAGGTGGTGTCGAGCGACGAGCGGATCAAGATGATCGCGATCCTGCGGTCGATCCGCAACGTCGGCTTCACCGTCGGCGCCCTCGCGGGTGGGATCGGACTGTTGATCGATACCCGGGCGGGGTATACTGGGATCCTGCTGCTGAACGCCACGACGCTCGCGGTGCTCGCCCTGCTGGCCTCCCGGCTCCCGGTGCTGAACGCGCCGGCGTCGAGCCTGCGGCGGCGGTTCTCGATGAGCGTGCTGCGGGACGGGTCGTTCCTGTCGTTCACCGGGATCAACGCGGTGCTGACGATGCACATGACCCTGCTGAGCATCGGCATCCCGATGTGGATCACCGGCCACACCGGCGTGTCGTCCGCGCTGATCTCCCCGCTGGTGGCGGTCAACACCGTCCTCGCGGTCGCCCTCCAGGTGCGGGCCAGCCGCGGGACCGACACCATCGGCGGCGCGGCCAAGGCCCTGGTCCGTGCCGGGTTCTCACTCGCCATCTGCTGCCTGCTGCTGACCGCGGCGCCCGAGCTCCCGGCCATCCTGGCGATCGGCGTGCTGCTCCTGGCCATGGTCGCCCTGACCGGCGGCGAGCTGTGGCAGTCCGCCGGCGGCTGGGGCGCCTCCTACCTGCTGGCGGTGCCCGGCCAGGAGGGCGTCTACCTCTCGGTCTTCTGGCTCGGCCTGGCCGTTCAGCAGATCGCCGCACCGGTCCTGGTCAGCCTGGTCGTCACGACCGGGGCCGTCGGGTGGGTCGTGCTCGCCGCCCTGTTCGCCGCCTGCGGCCTCGCCGCGCCGGCGATCGGCCGGTGGGCGCAGGCTCAGGCGGACGCCCGGGCCCCGAAGGAAGAAGAGGCCGCCCTGGCCGAGGCCGGCTAGCCCCGCGGCGACCGACCACCGCGGCACCCGACCGACCCACCGCGGCCACCGACCACCGCGGCACCGCGACCACCGCGGCACCTGACCGCCGCGGCACCTGACCACCGAAGCAACCGACCACCGAAAGACCCGGCCCTTCCGACGGGCCGGCCCTTGTGAAACACACTGAGGAGAGACATGTCCATCCCCCTGTATGTTCCGGCCGGTGGCGGCGAGTTCGCGAGCATCCGCGACGGCCGCAAGAAGACCTACTTCAAGCTGACCACCGAGCAGTCCAACGGGGAGTTCGGCTTCTTCGAGCACCACATGGCCCCGGAGGCCAACGGCGCCGCGCCGCACATCCACGACCAGTCCACCGAGATGTTCTACGTCGTCAAGGGTGAGATCGAGTTCACCATCGGCGACGAGAAGGTCGTCGGCGAGCCCGGTGCCTTCGCCTACGTCCCCAAGGGTGCGCCGCACGGCTTCACCAACCGGGGCAAGGAGGACGCCACCCTGCTGATCATGTTCTACCCGATCTTCAGCCGGGAGGACTACTTCCGCGGCCTGGAGCGCCTCACGGCCAACGGCCGCAACCCCAGCCTTGAGGAGCTGCAGGAGCACATGGCGAAGTACGACCAGCGGATGGTCTGATCCCCGGCAGCCGGCCGGATGACGGAACCGGGCCCGACAGCGATCCGCTGTCGGGCCCCGTTCCGTTTAGCCCCCCCCCCGCGGGCTCCGAACAGACCACCGCCAGTCTCATATACACAACAGACGCA
>NZ_JBHVPD010000066.1:0-60899 GCF_042887525.1 Kitasatospora sp. NPDC057936 | reverse complement strand
GCAGGGCGTCTTCGTCGAGCCCGCCTCCGCCGCGTCGACACCGATCCGCTGTCGGGCCCGGTTCCGTTTCGCCCCGCCGCCGCGGGCTCCGAACAGACCTCCGCCGCCACCGGGATCCGGTGGCGGCGGAGAAGAACGGCGAAAGCTCAGAGCGCCGCGTCGATGCCGCGGAAGCGGCGCTGCAACTCGCGGACCTCACCGGCCAGTTCGAGCGACGGGCCGGCCACCTCCAGCCCGGGGACGACGTCCCGCACCGACAGCGGGTTCAGCGGCGAGGTGATCTTCACGCCCCACTCGCCCAGCCAGCCGCGGTACTGCCGCGTCGAGCTCACGTAGACGATCCGGCCGAGGCCCGCCCAGCCGTGCGCGGCCGCGCACATCGGGCAGTGCTCGCCGGAGGTGTAGACGGTCGCCCCCGCCCGCTCCTCGGGGCTCAGGTTGACCGCGCCCCAGCGGGCCAGCTCGAACTCCGGGTGGCGGGTCGGGTCCCCGGTGCTGGACTCGCGGTTGCGGTCCTCCGCGAGGATCTTGCCGTCCGCCGAGACGAGCACGGAGCCGAACGGGTAGTCGCCGGCCTCCACCGCCTCGGTCGCCAGCTCCACGCAGCGGCGCAGGTAGGGCAGGTCGGACTCGGTGACGGCGGCGGCGCCGGCGACGTCGCTCTCGTGCAGGTCGTGGGCGTTGCTGGCCACGGGTACTCCGTCTCTAGGGGGTGGTGATCAGGACCTGTGCGCGGCGACGGTGGCCAGGGCCTGCCACGCCACCTCGGGCCGCAGCGTCTCGTCCGGGTCGCCGAGGTAGGGGTCGAGCAGCACGGTGCCGGCGCCGGTCAGGCGCAGCTGCTCGATGTCGCCGAGGATCTGCTCGATGGTGCCCTCGCCGGCCTTGCGGTCGGGCCCGTCGACGGGCCGGTCGGTCAGCTTCAGGAGGATGCGCGGCGCCAGCTCCGGCACCGGCTGCCCCGCCTCGTCGGCGATGGTCTTCAGCCGGCCGACCGCCTCCGTGAACCACGGCATGGTGAACCGCAGCGGGTGCCAGGGCGCGCCGAAGCGCACGGCCCGGCGCAGCGCGGCGTCGCTGTTGCCGCCGACCCAGACCGGGATCTGCCCGCTGCCGTAGTCGGCCTCGTCGTCCCAGGCGGCCCGCATGGTGCGCAGGTACTCGTCGGTCAGCTTGCCGCGGCGTTCGAAGGGCACGCCGAGCGCCGCGAACTCCTCCTTGGCCCAGCCCACGCCGACGCCCAGGACCAGCCGTCCGCCGCTGAGTTGCTGCAGGTTGGCGGCCATCCGGGCCATCAGCAGGGGGTGGCGGTAGGGCACGATGAGGACGGTGGTGCCCAGCTGGACCCGGGTGGTGATGCCGGCGAGCCAGGAGAGCGTGGTGAAGGGCTCGAAGAACGGCGCCGGATACTGTTTGGCGACGTCCGGGGTGACCGCGACGTGGTCGGAGACCATCAGGAGGTCGAAGCCCAGGCCCTCGACGGTCTTGGCCCATTGGGCGAGGTGTTCCGGGTGCGTTCCGGGACCGAAGTTGGGGACGTTCACGCCTATCCGCATGGCTGTCAGGCTAGCAATTGGCCTTCGCTCGCGGGCGGTTCTTGGCGATGCTTGATCAAATTTGTTGGTGCGGGCGGACGGTGGTGTGCCGTCCGCCCGCGGGGGCCGTCCGTCAGGCGTTGGGCGCGACCCTGGCGAGGCCGTTGATGACGCGGTCCATGGCGTCGCCGCCCTGGGGGTCGGTGAGGTTGGCGAGGAGCTTGAGGACGAAGCGCATCAGCATCGGGTGGGTGAGCCCGCGCTGGGTGGCGATCTGCATGACCTGCGGGTTGCCGATGAGCTTCACGAAGGCGCGGCCGAGCGTGTAGTAGCCGCCGTAGACGTCCTTGAGGATGCGCGGGTAGGCCTGCAGCGCGCGCTCGCGTCCGCCGTCGGTGACGCGGGCGTTGGCCTGGACGATGACGCCGGCGGCGATCTTGCCGGATTCCATCGCGTAGGCGATGCCCTCGCCGTTGAACGGGTTGACCATGCCGCCGGCGTCGCCGACGAGCAGCAGCCCGCGGGTGTAGTGCGGCTGCCGGTTGAAGGCCATCGGCAGTGCGGCGCCGCGGATCGGGTCGGTCATGTTCTCGGGGGTGTAGCCCCACTCCTCGGGCATGCCGGCGCACCAGGCCTTGAGGACCTCGCGCCAGTCCAGCTCGCCGAACGCGGGCGAGGAGTTGAGGATGCCGAGGCCGACGTTGGAGGTGCCGTCGCCCATGCCGAAGATCCAGCCGTAGCCGGGCAGCAGGCGGCGCTGGCCGCCGCGGGTGTCCCACAGCTCCAGCCAGGACTCCAGGTAGTCGTCGTCGTGGCGCGGCGAGGTGAAGTACGTCCGGTAGGCGACGCCCATCGGCCGGTCCTCGCGCCGGTGCAGGCCCATGGCGAGGGAGAGCCGGGTGGAGTTGCCGTCGGCGGCGACGACGAGCGGGGCGCGGAAGGTCACCTCCCGCTTCTCCTCGCCGAGCTTGGCGGTGACGCCGACGATGCGTCCGGTGCGGTCGTCCAGCACGGGGCCGCTGACGTTGCAGCGCTCGTACAGGCGGGCGCCGGCCTTCTCGGCCTGACGGGCGAGCAGCTCGTCGAAGTCGGCGCGCTTGCGGACCAGGCCGTAGTCGGGGAAGGAGGACAGCTCGGGCCAGTCGAGCTGCAGCCGCACGCCGCCGCCGACGATGCGCAGGCCCTTGTTGTGCAGCCAGCCGTTCTCGGTGGAGACGTCGATGCCCATGTCCACGAGCTGCTTGGTGGCGCGCGGGGTGAGGCCGTCGCCGCACACCTTCTCGCGGGGGAAGGAGGTCTTCTCCAGCAGCAGCACGTCCAGGCCGGCCTGCGCGAGGTAGTACGCGGTGGTGGCACCGGCCGGGCCCGCCCCGACCACGATGACGTCCGCCGTGCTCTCGACGGTGCTGTCCGGCTTCGTCGGGTCGGCTGCGGTCTCGGACACGGTGGGCACTCTCCTGGAACTACGGCTGGAACGACGACTGGAACGACGGCGACGGCTGGGTCGGAACGACGGCTGCCGCCTCGGGCAGTCTAGGTCCGCTTACCGGGTCCGCTCACGGGGGCGGGGAGGGACGACGGCTACGCGGCGGCGGTCTTGTACGCCCGGTGCAGCGCGACGATCCCGCCGGTCAGGTTCCGCCAGGCCACCTTCGACCAGCCGGCCTCCTGCAGCCGGGCCGCCATCGCGGGCTGGTCCGGCCAGGCCCGGATCGACTCGGCGAGGTAGACGTAGGCGTCGGGGTTGCTGCTGACCGCGGTGGCGACCGGCGGCAGGGCGCGCATCAGGTACTCGGTGTAGACCGTGCGGAACGGCGTCCAGGTCGGCGTGGAGAACTCGCACAGCACGAGCTTGCCGCCGGGCTTGGTGACCCGGTGCATCTCGCGCAGCGCCGCGTCCGTGTCGTGGACGTTGCGCAGCGCGAAGGAGATCGTCACCGAGTCGAAGGTGTCGTCCGCGAACGGCAGCCGGGTCGCGTCGCCTGCGGTGAGCGGCAGCTCGGGGTGGCGCTGCTTGCCCTCGGCGAGCATGCCGACGGAGAAGTCGCACGGGACGACCCTGGCGCCGGCCTCCGCGAAGGGCAGCGAGGAGGTGCCGGTGCCGGCACCGAGGTCGAGCACGAGGTCCCCGGGTCCGGCGGCCACCGCCTCGGCCACCGCCCGGCGCCAGGCGCGGGCCTGGCCGAGGGAGAGCACGTCGTTGGTGCGGTCGTACTTCGCCGCGACGTCGTCGAACATGGCGGCGACTTCGTGCGGCTGCTTGTCCAGAGAGGCTCGGGTCACGCCCCCATTGTTCACCCTGGCGCCCGCGCCCGGAGCAACGGGGCGGCGCAGCACCCGCGGCCCGCGCCCCTCGGAGCTCACAGGCGCCCCTCCGCACGCCCCCCGACGGACCTCGTGGGGCACCTTGCGGCGCACCTCGTGGGGAGCCCGTCGGCGCACCTCCCGACGTACCCCGTCAGTGCAGTGCGCGCCGTCCGCCCGCACGCCGCTTGCGGCGCGAGCGCTTGCCGTCCGTTATCGCCGGCATCCCCTCGGCCAGGGCCCCGGTCGCGAAGGCGACGGTGGTCGCGATCCGGCCCTGCCCGGTGCGGACGGCGACCGCCCGCCGGTGCCGGCGGATGCGCCACAGGCAGACCAGGAAGAGCGCGACCGCCACCGGCACGCTGTACCGGGCCAGCCCGACGCCGACCGGCTGCGGGTAGGTGTCGCCGCAGATCCGCACCGCGCCCGCGTCGTCGGCGGCGTGCTCCAGGCAGACCTGGTCACCGACCTTGGCGCCGTCCGCGAGCGGCAGCGCGGCGGCCGTGTGCGGCTGGCCGCCGACCCGGTAGCTGACGGCGCTGTAGGAACCGCCCCCGGTCGGGAGCTGGGTGACGACGCCCTCGACCCGCACCGGGTGGGCCTCGATCCGGTCGGCCTGGTCGGCCTGGCGCCAGCCGAGCAGGCACATGCCCACGGCGAGCACGGCGCTGAGCACGGCGGCGAGGTACCAGCCACGGCCCAACCGCGGGGTGCGCGGCGGGGGGACGGTCGCGGATCGCATGGTTCCTTGTCCTGGCTTGCGTCGGGGCCGGGGACGCGGCCCCGCTTCCCGCGGGCACGGGCGGTGGTGTGGTGGGGGTACGGAGTGAGCTGTCCGGGATCGTATCCGCTGGCGGGCCCTCAGGTCACGGCGAAGGGGCAATCACCCGGCGCCACGCGAGCCGGAGTTCGGCCGCACACGAAGGAAGTCCCTTGTGCCGCAGGGAAGTCGGCCCGAAGGCCGGCCGACGACGGGCCAATGGCGGCCCGACGGCGGGCCAACGGCGGTTCGGGCGCCCGCACCGGCCGCGCCGTCAGCGCCGTCGGTACACCAACCGGCCGCCGAGCACGGTCGCCAGGCAGCCCCCCGGCAGCGGCGCCGGGACGTCCCCGTCGCACGCGAACACCGCGAAGTCCGCCCGTCCCCCGGCCGCGATCCGCCCGTGCGCGGCCTGCGCGAGCGGCAGCACGGCGAGCGGGTCCAACGGGCCTTCGGCGGCAGCCGTGCCGCCCCCGGGAGCGAGCGCGGCCAGCCCGGACCGCGCGACCGCCGTCCGCACCGACGCCCGCTCGAAGGGCCCGGCCACCGCCGTCACCCCGAACCCCAGCATCCGCTGCAGCCCGCGCCGGGCGCTCGCCCCGCACCGCACGTCGTCGCGCTCCGCGTCCAGCCCGCCCGGCACCGGCTCGGCGCCGGTCCCCTCGCGCGGGTCCGGGTGGTAGGCGCGCTCCAACAGCCCGTGCCCGTACGGGTTGCACAGCCCGGGTGTGAGCACGGCCGCGCCCCAGTCCCGCACCCGGGCGCCCGGGTGCGCCGCCGCGAGCTCGCCGAACGGGCCCACCGCCTCGACGAGTTCGCCGCGCACCAGCACCGCGCCGTCGACGAGCACCGCGCCGTCGACGAGCACGGCGCTGTCGGCGGGCGCGGGGTCGGCCCCGGCCGGATCGGGCAGCACGAAGCCCGCCCGGTGCAGGGTCAGCACGGCGCCACCACGGCGCCCGGCACGGCTGCGGCGGGCATGGGCGTGGGCGTGGGCGTGGGCGTGGCGACTACGGCGGCGGCGCTCAGTTGTCCAGGATCTTCAGCTCGGGGTGCGCGGTGCCGCCCTCGATCGCCGTGGAGGCGATGTGCGAGGCGACGCGCGGGTCGACCGGGTCGTTCGCCGGGTCGTCCAGCACCCGCAGGTGCTCGTAGGTGGTCGAGCGCTGCGCCGGGACGCGGTCGGCGGCCCGGATGAGGTGGATCAGCTCGGTCAGGTTGGAGCGGTGCTTGGCCCCGGCCGCCGAGACGACGTTCTCCTCCAGCATCACGGAGCCGAGGTCGTCCGCGCCGTAGTGCAGCGACAGCTGGCCCGCCTCCTTGCCGGTGGTGAGCCAGGAGCCCTGGATGTGGGCGACGTTGTCGAGGAAGAGGCGCGCGATCGCGATCATCCGCAGGTACTCGAAGACGGTCGCCTGCGTCGAGCCCTTCAGGTGGTTGTTCTGCGGCTGGTAGGTGTAGGGGATGAACGCGCGGAAGCCGCCCGTGCGGTCCTGCACGTCGCGGATCATCCGCAGGTGCTCGATCCGCTCGGCGTTGGTCTCGCCGGTGCCCATCAGCATCGTGGAGGTGGACTCCACGCCGAGGCCGTGCGCGGCCTCCATGATCTCCAGCCAGCGCTCGCCGGACTCCTTCAGCGGCGCGATCGCCTTGCGCGGGCGCTCCGGCAGCAGCTCGGCGCCGGCACCCGCGAACGAGTCCAGGCCCGCCTGATGGATCCGGGTGATGGCCTCCTCGATCGAGACGCCCGAGATCCGCGACATGTGCTCGACCTCGGAGGCGCCCAGCGAGTGGATCACCAGCTGCGGGAAGTCCGCCTTGATCGCCGAGAACGCGCGCTCGTAGTACTCGACGCCGTAGTCCGGGTGGTGGCCGCCCTGGAACATGATCTGGGTGCCGCCCAGCTCGACCGTCTCGGCGCAGCGGCGCAGGATCTCGTCGAGCTCGCGGGACCAGCCCTTGTCGCTCTTCGGCGGCACGTAGAAGGCGCAGAACTTGCACGCCGTCACGCAGACGTTCGTGTAGTTGATGTTGCGCTCGATGATGTAGGTCGCGATGTGCTCGGTGCCGGCGTAGCGGCGGCGGCGCACCGCGTCGGCCGCCGAGCCGAGGGCGTGCAGGGGCGCGGAGCGGTAGAGCTCCAGCGCTTCCTCGGGGGTGATCCGGCCACCGGCGGCGGCGCGGTCGAGCACGGCCTGCAGGTCGGTGCTGGGCGCATCGAGGGTGGTCGCTGCGAGCTCGGACACCTGGCGGCCTTCTCTCTCTCGGGACTGCTCGGGTACTGCTGTTCTCAGCGCGTCGGTCCCGGTCGCGGGTGTTTCCGGGTACGGCCGAACCAGCCTACGCCAGCCGATTCCGGCCCCTGCGCCAGCCCGCCGCCCGGCCCCTTCCCGCCTCCTGTCCCCCGGTGTTCACCCGTGTTCACCCGTGTTCACCGGCTGGTGCCGTCGGGCTGGGCCGCGCCCGTGCGGTGCATCGTCCCGGCCGGGTTGCCCGCCACCGGGTCGGCGGAGGTGAAGCGGATCGTCCCGTCGTCCTGCAGGGTGAGCGTCTCGGTGTACGCGCCGCCGGAGCACGCGCCGGGCAGGCTGGAGCGGACCAGCCGGGACTGGAACACGAGCTTCTTCGGGCCCGCCTCCCGCAGCTTCCAGACGCCGTCGCAGCTGATCGAGATGATGCCGGACATGCCGTTCTGGCTGGTGGTGTTCTCCTGCCCGATCGCGGCCGGCCCGATGGTGAGCCGGGTGGTGCCCGCGGGCACGCCCTTTTCGGTGGCCATGTCGCCGGTCCAGGTGCCGAGGAACGCGGCCGGCACCGCGTTCGGCCCGGTCGGCGTGCCCGGCCCGCTCGAAGTGCCCGGGGTGCTCGGGGTGCTCGCTACCGCGGTCGGACCGTCCGGCGTCGGCGCGGGCTCCGGCACGGCGCTGCCGCTCCCGGACGGGCCGGTGGGCGAACCGCTGCTCGTGGCCGTCACCGCGGGAGCCGCCGGGTCCAGCCACCGGTACGTCCCGTACCCGCCGCCCGCGAGCACCACCAGCGCCGCCGCCAGGGCCGCGACCAGCACCGCGCGGCGCGGCCGGGAGCCGCCCCCGGGCGCCGGCGGCACGTAGGTCGGCGTCCGCTCCACCCAGGCACCCGCCCCGGCACCCGTCCCGGAAGCCGCCCCGGAGGCCGGCCCCCAGGCCGCCGGCGGCACGTCGGCCGGAGCGCTCCCCGACTCCCCCTCCAGGTCCAGCAGTTCGACCGCGCTGCGCCCCACCCCCGCCGCGAGCGCCGGCGGCAGCCAGCCGCCCTGCCGCAGCCGCAGGGCCGCCGTGCCCTCCGGGTCGAGCCGGGCGCGGAGCTGCTGCGGAGTGGGCCGGTCGGACGGCTCCTTGGCGAGGCAGTCGAGGACGATCGAGCGCAGCGGCCCGCTCAGTCCGGGGACGTCCGGCTGCTCGTGCAGCACCCGGTAGAGGAGGACGGCCGCGCTGACGCCCTCGCCGAAGGGGTGGACGCCGGTGGCCGCGTAGGCGAGCACCGCGCCGAGCGAGAAGACGTCACCGGCCGGCCCGACACCCTGCCCGTTCGCCTGTTCGGGCGACATGAAGCCGGGCGAGCCGACGACGTAACCCGACTGGGTGAATCCGCCGGCGGCGTCCAGGGCGCGGGCGATGCCGAAGTCGATCAGCCGCGGGCCGTCCAGGGTGAGCAGCACGTTGGACGGCTTCACGTCGCGGTGCACCAGGCCGAGGCCGTGGACGTGGGCGAGCGCCTCGGCGAGCCCGACGCCGAGGGCGCGCACGGCGGCCTCGGGCAGCGGCCCGCCGTCGCGGACGGCGGTGCCGAGCGCGGGCCCGGCGACGTAGCCGGTGGCGACCCAGGGCTGTTCGCCCTCGGTGTCGGCGTCCAGGACGGGCGCGGTCCAGCTGCCGCCGACCCGGCGTGCGGCCGCGACCTCCTGCCGGAAGCGGGCGCGGAACTCGGCGTCGTCGGCGAGTTCGCCGCGCACGAGCTTGACGGCGACGGTGCGCCCGCCGGCCGTCCGGCCGAGGTAGACCCGGCCCATGCCGCCGGCGCCGAGCCGGCGCAACAGCCGGTAGGCGCCCACCTGGCGCGGGTCGTCCGACCCCAGTGCCTGCATCCCCCGCATGCTCCCCTCGCCGACGGACGGCCCTCCACCGGGCCGCTCCCGGACGCCCGCACCGCGCGCGCCCGGGAGCAGACCGTACCGGCCCCGGCTTCCCGGGACGTCGGTGCCTCAGGATCTCAGCCGACCACCGCGGGTTCCAGGCCCGCCACCGGCTCCAGCAGCCGCACGGCGACGTCCGGCGCGAAGCCGCTGTCGTGCGCGACCCGGCGGGCGAACTCGGCGACGCCGGCCAGCTGCCGCTCGCCGAGCGAGAAGTCGAGCGCCTCGCTGAAGTACCGCTCCAGCACGTCGGCGCCGAAGGCCTCCCAGCGGGCGGCCTGCTCGGCGACCTTGGCCGCCTCGACCAGCGACAGGTCGCGGGACTCCAGGAAGGCCCGGTGGACGGCGGCGGTCAGTTCGGGCCGGCGCGCGGCGAAGTCGCGGCGCACCGCCCAGACGGCGAAGACGAAGGGCAGGCCGGTCCACTCCTTCCACATCGCGCCGAGGTCGTGGACGGTGAGCCCGAGGTCGGCCGCCTGGCCGAGGTGGGCGCGCAGCGCCGGGTCGCCGATGAGGACGGCGGCGTCGGCCTCGGCGAGCATCTGGGCGAGGTCGGGCGGGCAGCTGAAGTACTCGGGGCGGACGCCCTCGCGCTCCTCCAGGAGCAGGCGGGCGAGCCGGACGGAGGTGCGGCTGGTGGAGCCGAGGGCGACCCGGCGGCCGTCGAGGTCGCCGAGCGGCACCTTGCTGACGATCACGCAGGACATCACCGGGCCGTCGCTGCCGACCGCGATGTCGGGCAGGACGAGCAGTTCGTCGGCGTGCCGCAGGTATTCGACGCAGGTGATCGGGCCGATGTCGAGCGTGCCGTCGACCAGCTGGTCGCTGAGCTTCTCGGGGGTGTCCTTGGTGAGGTCGAGGTCGAGCAGATTGCCGGTCCTGGCGAGTCCCCAGTAGAGGGGTACGCAGTTCAGGAACTGAATGTGTCCGACCCTCGGCCTGACCGGGGTGCGTTCCTCCGGGGTGTGCTCCACTGCGCCGCTCCCTTGCTCTTCGTGCGCCTCCCCGCAGCGTATGCCCGGTGTCGTGAACGGCTCGCACCCGCCCTCCCGACACGCGCCGTGCGCACCGCAGTTCACCCCTGGTCGTCACCGCAACCGCATGCTAGCGTTGCCCTCAGTTGCAGTTTGATTCCCCTTGCAGTACTTGAAGCCTGCGGAGCATGTAACCGCAGGCTTTTTGTAGTTTTTCAGCAATATCGAAAAACTTCGGACTCGTCCGGAGGCAGGGCGATCAGCGCAGCGGACCGGGAGCCACACGGTGTGGCCCCCGACACGCCTCGCAAGGAGAACGGCATGGCCACGGGAACCGTCAAGTGGTTCAACGCTGAGAAGGGCTTCGGCTTCATCGCCCAGGAGGGCGGCGGCCCCGACGTCTTCGTCCACTACTCCGCCATCAACGCGAGCGGCTTCCGCTCGCTGGAGGAGAACCAGGCGGTCAGCTTTGACGTCACCCAGGGTCCGAAGGGCCCGCAGGCGGAGAACGTCACCGCTATCTGACCATCCTCTGATGATCTGATCGCTCGGGACCCCACGGGTCCGCAGGCGGCTCCCGACGGCCGCCACGATGAGCACAAGAGCAACACCCAAGGGGGCCCGCCACACGGCGGGCCCCCTGCCTTTTCCCCACCCCCGCACCACGGACGCGCGAAGGCCCGCGCCCGTGCCGGTCGGGCGCGGGGGCCGGGCCCCGTCGGCTGCGTCAGGCCGCGGCGGCGACCTTCGCCCCGGCCTGGGCCGGGATCACGGCGGAGTCCCGGGCGTCCAGCAGGTCGCCGGCCGGGCTGTTGTACGCCACGAGGTCGAGCGTCTTCTCCCGCGCCGCCACGATGACCGGCACCAGCGCCTGCCCGGCGACGTTCCCGAAGGGCCTGGGCCGGGATCGCCGCTGGGCCGGCCATGCTTCGTCTCCCTCCGTGGCACCCGAGGGACGTCGGCCCGGAGCCGGTTCGACGGGTCACGCAACAGCCCTGTCCGTCAGGGCGTCACCCAGTATCCGGAGATTCGGGTGATGGGCACTCAGCGATCCACGTTCGCCCGAGGGGTAAGCGGCTACTGGCGTGTCAGCCGGGATTTCTATGCTGTGCTGACGCGCTTTCGGCCGCACGGCCTGGGCGCGGGACCTGGCCGCCGAACCGGGCACCGCCCGGGACGCTTCCCACGGGAGAACCCCATCACCACACTGACCAGTCCCCGTCGTCGAATACTCACCGCACTCGGGCTGACGACGGCGCTGTCCGTCGTCAGCCTGGGATCCGCGCAGGCCGATCCGAGCGCGCCGGCGATGCCCACCAAGGATGTTTCCTACCTCGGCCACTCGTTTCACGTGCCCGCCGACTGGCCGGTGATCGATCTCGCGGCCAATCCGACGGCCTGCGTGCGTTTCGACCGGCACGCCGTCTATCTCGGCACCCCCGGGGCCCGCCAGGACTGCCCCGCACACGTGGTGGGCACCACCGAGGCACTGCTCGTCGAGCCCGGCGCCGATGACGCCGCGTCGGCCACGACCGTGTCGGAGATCGAGCGGAGGGTCCACGCCACCGCTCCAGGGATCACGGCCACCGGAGTCTACGACGATGACCAGGCGCTCGTCCGGACGGTCCTCTCCTCGGCCGGCTTCCCCGCCGGCGCAACGAAGGAGCCGATCGCCGCCCCGCCCACCAAGCGGTCGTTCGCGGCGGCGGCACCTGTCCAATCGTCTCCTGCCGCCACTGCGTCGACCCCGCCCGCGCTGCCGGCCGATGCGACCAAGTACACGGGCAAGGGCTTCGACGCCTGTTCGGCACCCGACGCCAACACGATGAACACCTGGCGCGCCAACTCGCCCTACCAAGCCCTCGGCATCTACATCGGGGGCGCCGGCCGAGCCTGCAGCCAGCCCAATCTGACGGCGTCCTGGATGCAGCAGCAGTACTCCGCCGGTTGGCGCTTCCTGCCGGTGTACGTCGGTCTCCAGGCCTCCAGGATCACCGCGCCGGCCAGTCAGGGCGCCGCCGCGGCCGACGATGCCGTGGCCAACGCCGCGGCTCTCGGTCTCGGCCCGGGGAGCGTCCTGTACTACGACATGGAGTCCTACAACGTCGCGACGTACTCCTCGACGGTTCAGCCGTTCCTGTCCGCCTGGAGCGCCGAACTCCACGCGCAGGGCTACAACTCCGGTGTCTACAGCAGTGCCTCCACCGGCATCGCGGATCTGGTCAACAACAGTGGCAGCGGCAAGGGTTACACCATGCCCGACGTGCTGTTCACCGCACGGTGGAACGGCGCTGCGGACGTCAACGAACCGGTGATCCCGAGCACCGCCTGGGCCAACCACCAGCGCGTCCACCAGTACGACGGCAACGTCACCGAGACCTGGGGCGGCGCCACGATCAACATCGACCGCGACTACCTCGACGTCCAGGTCAACACCACGCCCAACGGCAAGCCGACCCTGGCGGGTATCTACCGTCCGGGCGCCCAGACCTTCGCGATGGCCGACAGCAGCGGCAACGTCACCGCAGCCGTCACCTTCGGCTCACCGAACGACATTCCGCTCACCGGCCACTGGAGCGGTCCGGGCCGGGACACCATCGGCGTCTACCGGCCGAGCGACTCCGCGTTCTACCTGACCAACGACAACGCGACCGTCGCCGTCGCGGCCCCGTTCGGCAGCCCCGGCGACATCCCCCTGGTCGGGGACTGGACCGGCCAGGGCCGGGACACCATCGGCGTCTACCGGCCGAGCGACTCCGCGTTCTACCTGACCAACGACAACCAGACGGTGGCTTTCGCCATCAAGCTGGGCAACCCCGGGGACGTTCCGATGGTCGGGAACTGGAGCGGCACGGGCAAGGACACCGTCGGGATCTACCGGCCGGGCGACTGCGCGTTCTACCTGAGCAACTCCAACACCTCGGTCGCCATCAACCACACCGTCCTGTTCGGCGCTCAGGGCGACGTCCCGATCAAGGGCGACTGGAACGGGAGCGGGATCGACAAGGTCGGCGTCTTCCGGCCCAGCACGGCGAGCTTCTACGGCGCACTCTACGACTCCGGCTCGGTGCTCTACAGCCTCCGCTTCGGGGCTGCCACCGACACCCCGGTCACCGGCCGGTGGTTCTGATCGCCCAGTAGCGCACGCAGCTCGCCACGCGGCGCACGCCCAGCGAACGGGCCCTCTCCCCGAGGCGGGAGAGGGCCCGTTCGCCCAAGGCTTCGCGGGTCGGCATCTACGTCCGCATCAGCAAGGATCGCAAGGGACAGGAACTCGGCATCCAGCGCCAGGAGAGGGCCTGCCGGGAACTGTGTGACCGCCTCGGGTGGACCGTCCTGAGGATCTACGCGGAGAACGACGTCTCGGCGTCCACCACCAGCCGGAAGCCCCGGCCCGTCTACACCGAGATGATGAAGGACGCCCGCTCCGGGGTGATCGACGCCATCGTCGTCTACTCGATCGACCGGCTCACTCGACGAATCACCGAGCTGACCAGCTTCCTGGAGGAGCAGAAGGAGTACGGGTTCGCGTTCGCCACCACCGAGGGCGAGGACACCTCCAGCGCCTCCGGCCGCATGATCCTCACGATCAAGGGCGCGGTCGCGCAGCAGGAAACCGAACGCATGGCGGAGCGGGTCAACTCCGCTCTTCTCCGGCGCCGGGAGAAGGAGAAGCCCCACGCCGGCGGACCCCGGGTGTTTGGGTTCGAGGCCGACTCCGGGTTCCAGCAGGTCGTGCCGGAGGAGGTCAAGCTGATCAGGCTCGGCTACGAGATGCTCATGGACCGCAAGACGCCGGGCGACGTGGCCCGCGCGTGGAACGAGAAGGGGTCGCGTTCATCCGCCAGCGGGACCATGTGGACGCCCCACAAGGTCAAGCGCGTGTTCCGGTCCGAGCGCGTCGGCGGGATCATCACCTACAAGGGGCAGGTACTCGGCGACAGCGTCTACCCGCACCCGCTCACCAAGGAGGAGTGGGAGAACGTCCAAGCCGTCCTCGACAGCCGCGCGACCCCGGCGGCTCAAGGATCGGGCAAGCGGAAGCACCTGTACTCGGGCTTCCTGAAGTGCGGCGACTGCCGTGTCGTGATGGCGATCCAGTGGACTAGCGACAAGACCCGGACCTTCCGGCAGACCCGGTGCCACACCGGCCGCACGGGAGCCGAGGGCCGGACCGGCTGCGGCAAGGTCAGCCGGGCGTACACCTGGATCGAGGACCGGCTCAACGAGGTCGTGGAAGCGGCGCTGATTGCCCGACAGCCGAAGATCACGCCAGCGGAGTCCGGCGTCGACCTGACCGGCGACATCTCCCGGCTTGAGGAACGAATCCGGCTGCTGCGCCTCAGGTGGAAGGACCAGAAGTTGGAGGACGAGGACTACTTCGATGCCTTGGGCCACCTGCGCGCGGAGTTGCAGGCGTTGCGGGCCCAGGAAGCCGCCGCAGCAGTCGCCCAGTCTCAGACCGAGGTGGACGCCCTCGCCGTCTGGCGCGACGACACGATGCAGAACCTCGAACGCCGCCGAGCCATCGTGGCGACGGTGATTTCGGAGGTCGAGGTCTACAGCGTCGGGCGCGGCCGGAGGAAGCCGCCGGAGCTCGACTCGATCAGGGTCATTCCGGTTGGCCCGCGGTCCCCGGCGGAGGAGCTAGCGTCCGCCGACGATCACTGACGTAACCGGCGACAACCCCGGAGAGCTGCGCGTCGTAGTCCTCCGGGGGCACCCACCTCGAAAGGATCTCTGCGATCCAGTCCGCCACCGGATCACTCGCCGGGGCCGTCATGACCGCTCACCCGCCGATTGCCTGGCGATCTCCCGGTTGGTGGCGAGGTCTTCGGCGATGCCAGCGGCGATGAGTGCTTCGGCGGGGGTGTGGCTGGTTCCGGCGAAGCGCCAGGCGGTTTCGGTGGTGGTGTCGGTGTCCCAGTCCGTGTAGAGGGCGGGGGCGCCAGCGAGGGTGCGGGCGTGTTCGGCGCGGTCGGTGCGGAGTTGGCCGTAGGTGGTGGAGTAGGCGTGGGTCTTGGTGAGGCAGTGGCCGCGGTAGCCGAGCATGTGGGCCCAGGTGCGCAGGCGTAGGTGTTGGAGTTCGGGCAGTTCGCCGAGGCGCCAGGCGGTGGCGATGAGGGCCCGGATGTGGGGTGTGACGTGCAGTGCTCGGATCTCGGCCGGGGTGGTGATGCGGCGGTCGACGGCGCCGGCGGTTTCGGCGCTCTTACTCGTGTACTTGGCGACGTAGGCGGCTACCGCGTCATCCGTGAGGCGTCCGCCGTCGCCACCGGCGAGGGGGTGGGCGTCGAGCTGGGTACCGAAGCTGAGCCGTCCGTCGGCGTACGCGGCGGATTCGGGGCGGGGCAGGGCGACGGCGGCAGCCGCAGAGCGCACCGTCTCTATAAGGAGGTCCGCTGTTGCCCAGGGCGGGGGCGGGGTGGTGGGTCCGGTGGGGCCGTCGAGGCGGATGACGGCGTGGAAGTGGACGGCGCCGCGTTTCTGGTACTCGGCGACCTTGGCGGTCGAGACCCGCATCAGCTTGCGGATGGCCGTGCGGCCGGAGCCGGTCCGGACGGCGATGTGGTGGTAGAGGTTGTCCCGGAAGGCCTTCCACAGCGCCGGAGCCATGGCGTTCCACAGGACATGGCCCGGGTAGTCGTAGCAGTCGATGCACAGCGGCTGTCCGATCAGCGGGTCCGCATCCGGGTGGGTCCGGCCGCAGCCGTGTCGGCCGCCGTGTTCGCAGCGGCGGCGCCGGACCGGGTGGCAGCCGCCCGCGCGGTGGACCGGGCCGAACGACGGCGCCGTGAGGGTGACGAACAGCCGGGGGTGCGTCCGTACCGTCTCCGGGACGCCCTTGCCGCCGGTGAGGCCGGAGCGGACCAGGTGGAAGGTGTCGCCGCTGTACTCGCGCGAGCAGGACGGGCACCGGGTGGCCCGGCGGTTGCGGCAGCGAACAGGGAGCCGGCCCCCGGGTTCGGTGGCGGTCGAGTAGTGCCGCAGGACCTCCCCGGTGCCGACGTCCAGGGTGGTGGTGTGCCCGGTGAGGTAGACCGGTTCGGCGCAGCCGCCCGTGGCGCGGATCTGCTCCAGCCAGCGGTTCAGGTCCGGCATGTCACCGAGGCGGACCAAGTCCCTTTCCACTGATGATAGTTGGCGCAGCCGCGCCTCCCGGTCGAGGAGGGCGCGGCGTGCGGTGGGGTCGGTGTGCGGGTTGGGGCCGGTGGTCATGGTGGGTGTCTCCAGGGCCAGGGTTCGCCGGGCCCCGGCCGGGCCAAGCTGTGTGTGCTGGCGCGGCCGGGGGTGGCGTGGGGGCGGGTGGAGGGGGTCCGGCGGCCCGGGGTGGAGCCGCCGGTGGTGGCTGGGCTGGTTGGCACGGTGATCACGTCTTTCAGGTGGTGGGGGTGTGGGTGAGGCCTTGGACGATCCAGGTCACGGCGTAGACGATCGGGTCGGTCCAGCCGATGCGGTCGAGGTAGATGGCGAGGATGCCGACGAGGGCGACGTGCCAGGCCTTGATTTCGCCGGAGCGCACCAGGAGGAAGGTGGCCAGGGCCAGGAAGGCGATCAGGATGAGGGCGGCGCCGTTGCCCATCAGAGGTAGACCCCTTCGGTCGGCTCATCGACGTGCAGGCCGGGCCAGCTCGGGGCCAGGCGGGCGTACTTCCGCGCGGCCCGCCGGGCCTGGTCGGGGGTGACGTGGATGGAGCGGGCACGGAGCCACTGCCCGTCGGTGCCGGCCGTGATGGCGACGCCCTGTTCCGCGAGCGTGATGCGCTGGGCTGCAGCGAGGGCGTCCTTGTTGAGGTCGCCGAGCGCCATCTCGGCCGTGCCCGCGTCGCTCACCCGGTGGCAGATCCGGCCGGCCAGCTGCGCCCGCAGCGCGGTGACGCCGGGGCCGAGGTCGGATCCGACCCGCTGCCCCGCGATCACCAGGTGAATGCCGAGCGCCGCGCCGAGCTGGGACAGGCGCAGGAGGTTCGTGGAGATCTCCCCGACCTCCGCCTTGTCCTCCCGCGTCGCCATCAAGTAGAGCTCGGCGACCTCGTCGACGATCAGGACGACGGGCAGCACCCGGAGCTTGGCGGGCAGGTCCCAGATCGACCGGGCCCCGACCGAACGGCACAACTGCATCCGCGCTTCCGTCTCCGCCACCAGCTCGCTGAGCAGCCGGGCCGCTTCCGCCCGGGTCGAGGCCAGCGCCGACAGCCGGTCCTCGAACAGCGACAGTTCCATGCCGCCCTTGAGGTCGATGCCGAACAGAGCGACGCGCTGCGGGGCGAGCTCCTTCACCAGGGAGGCGATCAGGGTGGACTTGCCGGATCGGGTGGCACCGACGATCAGCCAGTGAGGCGCGCGCCGGAAGTCGATCACCCAGGCCCGCCCGTCCTCCAGCAGCCCGACCACCGCCCGCAGCACGCGCTGTTTCAGGTGGTACGGCACGACCGGTGCCCGCAGCGGGTCCCACGCGAGCGCGGACAGGGTGACGAACCCGCGCTCGTCGGAGGACAGCCGGACGGCGTGGACCCGCCAGGCGTGCGTCAGCGCCTCGACAGCGGACAGGAAGTGGTCCGGGACCTGCCCCGGGTGCATCCTCACCGCCACGTCCAGGCCGCCGCGCCGCAGCTTCGGCGCACCCAGGCGGGGCGGGACCGGCTTCAGGGGATCACCCCTCACCACCAGGTCCCCCAGCAGCGCCCTCCCGGGACGCTTGGCGACCGCGAGGCCGAGGTTGGTCGTCAGCCGCCGCCAGGTCAGCCGGACCCGGATCACGGTGACCGGGTAACCGAGCACGCACCACCAGATGTAGGGGTAGGAGTGCCGCAGCCCGGGACCGGTGGCGAGGAGGACGAGCACGGTGGCCAGCAGCGCCAGCCACAGGAGCTGGGCGAGGATCACGGCCGTCCCCCGTTCTCCAGGGCGGTGTTGTGGGCTTCGGTCTCCAGGTCGCGGGCCTGGCCGGAGGCCCTGGCGGCGAGGGTCGCGATGTGGTCGAAGAGCTGGGCGCCGCTGCTGTCGGCGGCGAAGGGGTTGACCTCGTCAGCCAGGTCCCCGAGCTCACCGAGCAGGCGGCGGAGCCGGGCGCGGGTGACGGTGCTCATCAGGCGTCACCACCCTTGCGCGAGGTGGTCTGCGCGGGGGCGGGGACGGGGGTGATGGCGTCGGCGCGGAAGGACAGGCCGTGCCGGTCGCCCATCGCCCAGGAGAAGGCGGTCAGGCCGGTGACGTGCACCCGCACGCCCTCCACGACGCCGGCCGGTTCACCCGACACGCTGATCTCGATGATCGAGGCCCGCCGGCCGTCCTGCCGCACCGCGACACCGACCGTGTACACGGTCTGCCCCTCGCGGTCCTTACGGACTTCACCGGTGTCGCGGTTCGCGATCCGCACCTCCGGGGCGACGATGCAGGTCATCGTGCCGAGCCGGGTTCCGTCCACGGGAATGGACTGCATGAGCGCACGCTCCAATGGAGCAAAGGCCGCCTAACGTCGGTCGTCAAACGTACTTACCTTTGCGCTTCGATGATGCTCCTCCTTGACGCCCCGATGCAAGCGATTCATGCTTACGTTTAACGCCTAGCGACTGACGACAGACCTACAGATGCCGCCCGACCAGGGCAAACGACGACTCACGAACCCTCGAAACCACACGACACACGCGAAGCGGGCCATCCCCGGCGCCCGCACCAAGGGGTCAACACCATGGCGATCATCCGGAACGAGCCGCTGCACAAGCAGGTAGCGGCGGCGATGCGACAGTCCATCGCCGCTGGCGAGTGGCCCCCCGGAACCCAGCTGCCGACGGAAACCGATCTCGCCGAGAAGTACGGCGTCTCCCGCCCGACCGTCCGCCTTGCCGTCGCCGCCCTGCGCAGCGAAGGCCTGTTGGACGTGAAGCAGGGCCGGGGCACCTTCGTCCGCACCGCGGTCAACGGCCCCTCCGGCGCCATGAAGCGCACGGTCACCCACCGCGGCGACGCCTTCGAAACGCCCGCCGATGCCTGGTTCGGCCACGGCGAGGAGCCGACCGTCTACCGCACCCGCACCGACGCCGTCACGGCTCCGCTGCTGGAGATGGAGCACGACGAGCTGCTGATCGGCTGCGACCGCCTGATCGCAGACCCCACCGGCAACGGCCGCGCCCTCCACCGGCTCCTGCTCCCGATGGAACGCATCGAGGACACCCCCCTCGCCCAGCAGCCAGGCGCCACCCCTGCGGAGGCGTACGCGACGCTGGCCGCCGCCGGCCGCGAACTCGCCTGGCGCGAAAGGGTC
Organism: Kitasatospora sp. NPDC057936; assembly: GCF_042887525.1. Taxonomy (NCBI): domain Bacteria; kingdom Bacillati; phylum Actinomycetota; class Actinomycetes; order Kitasatosporales; family Streptomycetaceae; genus Kitasatospora; species Kitasatospora sp. NPDC057936. The sequence continues at coordinate 41,890 of NZ_JBHVPD010000066.1, read as the reverse complement.
AGCGCCCGCGTCCCCCAGCCCGACGAGCGCGAAGCCCTGCACCTGTCCGAGGCCGCTGTCCTCCTGGTCGCCCACCGCATCACCTACGACCAGGCCACGAACCTGCCCGTGCTCCTCGAAGAGACCAGGCTCGGCGCCGAAACGACCGCGCTCACCTACGACATCGAGGCCGTCAAGCCCAAGCGCGCCACCCGAACGGCGAAGGCAGCCCGATAGCCGCCCACACCGATCAGCCCCCACGTCCGGACAGGGCGCGGGGGCTGTCGCAACTTGCCTTCACTTACTCAAGCGGCGGCGCCTTCGCGCCGCCGGGCGGTCCCAGCCGCCTCGGCCGGGCTGCGGCCTGCCGGCCGGTCCCGGCCGGGCGCCTGGCCCACCCACGAAGACACGGCCACCAACAGCGCAGGCGCGCAGGCCCGTTCGCTGCCGCGCGACGGCCGGGGACGGGCGGCTCCACGGTTTTACCCACCTCCCCGGTCCGGGACCCGAGTCGGGCAAGACCGGGGGGCCACTCGGCCAAACTGCGGTCAGGCCCAAAAGCCCTGACCGAGTCGCAGCAGCTTACGGCCCCCCGATCATGCCCGACCCCAAACCAGGCAGGACACCGGCCAAAACCGCTCCACCGCCCCTTAGCTGACCTACTGGTTCGTAGCATGCACCACTGTCCGCAGATTGGAGTAGGGTGCGCATCTGACGCGGAGTCTGAACTTCCGCGGGAACGAGATCGAAGCTGGCTAGCTGATCCTCGGAGGGGAAATGGAAGAGCGGTTTCTCTCACTAGATGAAGCACTTTCCCTCGCAAATCGCCTAGAGTCGCACTTCTGGGACTTTAAGAGCGCAGAAAGCGGCGGGCGAAATGTCCAGGAGATTTCCTCGGCATTGGCAAACGCTGAGGGTGGGGAGTTTGTCGTAGGAATTGAAGACGAGAAGCGCTTCACTGGGATCAACCGCTGGAAGGGATTTTCCACCATCGAGGACGCCAACTGGGTTCACCAGAACCTAGTCGGGGAAGTCGACCCGCCAATCCCGTATGATCTTGAGTATCTCTGGATTGAAGGAGAAGAAATCCGCGGCACGTGTTGCCTGGTAACCGTCCAAAAAAGTGCCGATGTGCATAAGACTTCAAAGGGTGAGGTCTATCAGCGGAAGGGCGCCCAATCCCTAAAGCTGACCGGCACCAAAATTGCCGACCTGGCACTCTCCAAAGGGGCCCGCTCCTACGAGGATCAGCCCCTGAAGGATTATACCCTCGATGAAATTTCCGAGGAGCCCGAGCTTCAGAACTTCCTGCAAAGTTACAGCCCGGCGGCGACGGCTGAGAAGTTCCTCAAGCGCCAGAGAATGGTGACAAAGGCCGATGGCCTGGCCACGGTTGCCGCTGCGATACTCTATGCTGAGGAGCCTGCGGCCGTCGTTCCCAAGCGATGCTCTGTCAAGATTGCGCGATATGAGAGCACCGAGGCGGTGCCAGATCGAAAGTTCCTCAAAGGAACGCCTCTTACGATCGACGGCCCAGCGCGATTGCTGATCGAGCGCACGCTTGATGCCGTCGCCGAAATCATCGAAGCAGTGCCAATTCTGGGGACGGATGGCATGATGTCGCCTGTCAAGTACCCCCCAGAGGCACTGAAGGAAATTATTGTAAATGCCGTAATTCATCGGGACTACAATATTTCCGATGATATCTTGATCTCGATCTTCGATAATCGCGTCGAAGTCAGGAGTCCGGGTCGACTTCCGGGGCATATGACGCCCGCCAATATTCTCACGGATCGCTTTGCGCGAAACCCGAGCATTGTGCGACTCCTTAACAAGTATCCCGACCCCCCAAACAAAGACATTGGCGAAGGGCTGGATACGGTGATGAGTGCCATGAAGGCGGCAAAGCTCAAGGAGCCTCAATTTGTTGTCGAGGACAATGCGTTCGTTGTGATTCTTGCGCACACTCCACTGGCTCGCCCGGAGGAGCTGATTTTGGAGTACCTGAGGAATAACGCGGAGATCTCCAACAAGACGGCCAGGTCCCTTACGGGCATCGCTTCAGAGAATCGTGTAAAGCAAGTGTTCTATAAGCTTCGGAACGCCGGAATGATCGAGCCGGTGCCCGAGCGGATCCGTTCGCAGGCCGCGTGGAGGCTTACAGAAAAGGAGGCCGCTCGCGCTACTGCTGGTGGGTGAGTCACCCGGCACAGGCAGTTGGTCGGTTCGGTGCATCTGACCTGTTGCCAGTGGCCGTGCGGCGCGCGGTCACTGGAGCGGTGGAGCGACCTGCGGGCAACATGGATGCCGAACGGTGGGCGTACAAGCTGTTGTAGTGCGGCCTAGATGAGCCACGCGCATCGAGCAGACTGAGTGCTAACTGCGCTGCAACAGGTACGTACGTCGGCGGACAACCACCTACAGCTGGGGATTGTCCGAGCAGGTCAGCGGTGCAGCCAGCCGAGGTTGGGTGGGTGACCGGGCTACTTCGGGGTGAAGAAGTCAGGTCGGGGCCGGTGGAGGCTAGCGCCAACACCGGCCCCACAAGTCAGGCCAGCCCGTCGCGCGCGTGCGCAGCCAGACATAGGAGTTCTTCGAGGCTCAGCCACCCTTCGGCGATGCCCTCCAGCCGGACCACCGGCCCGCCCTGCGCGTCGGTGTCGGCGATCGCCCGGAGGGCGGAGCGCTCCACGCCACACAGGGCCAGCAGCTCGTTCAGCTCCTCGGCTGTCCGCCGCGCGACTCTCCACCCGGCGGCGTAGTCCACTCCCGGCAGCCACACCCACGAGTCCGGGTCGAGGCCGGCCGCCAACTCCGCACTGAAGTCGTCGTCCCCGTACAACAGTCCATCAACTCCCCTGATCCACAACCGAACCGGCCAACCGTGCGCACACATGCCGAGGAGCCCGATACCATCGGCACCGGGTTCCGACCCACCGGACCACCCCACTGTCCCGCCAAGGTCGAGGGGTGGTCCGGCGCGTCTTCAGTTGTCCCTGATCACGCCAGGGGCCCTACCGCGCAGCCTCGTTCTCGTCGGGGTCGCGGCCGAAGATCCGGCGAAACAGCTCCGCCTCGTCCAGCCCGGCCAGCGGATCTTCAACTCCCGTGCGCTCCCGCCAGACCCGGCGCACCAACCTGTCCCGAGAGCTGTCGAGGTACCCGAACTCGGCGAACCAGGCCGACACGTCGCGGTGGACCGCACGCCGGCTCGGGGAGACGGCCCGCACCGGCCAGGAGAACTGGCCACGCAGCGACCACCACCACACGACCCTGCCCCACCAGGTCCGGGGATCCGGGCGGATCACGGCCGCACCTCCGGGTCGGCCGGGTAGAGCTTGACCACGTACGGGGTGATCCCGACGAACGCGAGCGCCCGTACCTGCCCGTACATCGCGAGCCGGTGGCCGACCGAGGGCACCGCGTCCGGCCCGAACAGGTCGTCGAAGTACTTCCACTGGTCCGCGTCCAGCGGCAGCGCCCGCAGCGAGCCGAGCAGCGCCGTCAGCGCGTCCGACAGCCGGGAGAACCGCGCCGTCTCCGTGACCCCGCGCACCTCCACGGCCACCGGGAACGGGTACGGCGCATTCAACTGGGCAGTGCGCCCGGTTCCGGTCATGACCTCCCCTTCCTCCGCGCACGGCGCTTGAACGCCAGCCCGGTCAGCTTGCGCTCCATGACTTCGAGCTCCACCCGGACCCGCACCGAGGGCTGGCGCGTCCGCCGCACCTCACCGACGAACGCCGACTTGCCGCCCCTGAGCGGCGCGTCCGTGTCCAGCGCCCACCTCAGGTAGTCACTGATCGGTTCGATCGCCTCATCGAGCGTCGCCGGCTGGTCGACGGGGAACGCGCACTCCACCGCCTCCAGCAGCTTCGTCAAGGACTCCACGTGCAGCAGCGCGCCCCAGGCGGTGGACAGCAGCTCCGCGTGCTCCATCTCCTCCAGCGCCACCCCCTCCTTGAGCGCCTCCACGGCCCAGTACGCCTCATCCACCCGCCACCGCCCCAGGCTGAACGCCAGGTGCGGAAACCGGTCAGCCGGACGAGGCCGGGCCCCGGCACCCGGCTCCACGGGAAGGCCCGTCACGCCGCCACCTCCCCCGCACGGCGCGGGTGCCACCGGTGCACACCAACCGCCTGACCGTTCACGACGATGAACCGCGCCAGCGCCTTCCGCAGCCCCGCACCGCAGTAGAAGCACCGCGTCCCCGCCACCCCGGACACCCTCCCGAACCTCATCGCCCACCACCTTCCGGACCCACCAGAGCCCAAACGATCTTCCCGACACCGCCCGGCCGAGGGCAGCAGCCCCACTCCACGGACAGGGCCTCCACCAGGCACAACCCCCGCCCCGAGCTGCAATCCGGACCGGTCGACCGCCGGATCACCGGCTTCTCGCTGCTCGCGTCGTGCACCTCCAAACGAAGGCGGTCACAGAGCAGCTCGAACCGGACGCCGATGCGCCGCCCCTTCGGCACCCGGGCGTGCACCACCGCGTTGGTCACCAGCTCCGAGAGGACGAGCACGCCGGCGTCGCCGAGCGCATTGCCACCCGGCATACCGCTGAGGAAGTCCCGCAGCAGAGTTCGAGCTGATCGAACCGACGCCCGGTGGCGCGGAAGCCCAAAGAACGCCTCGGGCGCCGGCGGCATCTCTCCCGCCGATGCATCTGTCCTGTTCACCGCATCCGCCCCATCCCTAGCCGACTTCACTCGGTCCACGAAGCAGCCGTCTCGGCCTTGTACTTCAGACAACACCGAGGGCACGGGTCGGAGTAATGTCGTAGAGGGTGTTGAACCGTTGTGAATGGTCGTCAGACCACCGACAGGGGAACGATCTTGAACGCACCGAACGCTCAACTCGCCGACTGGTTCGGACGCACCGGCTGGTCCCTTGGCGAACTCGCCCGCCGCGTCCGCGCGAAGGCCGCCGAGTGGGGTCACCCCCAGATCTCCTCCGACCCGTCCAGCGTCAAGCGGTGGCTCGCCGGCCAGACGCCCCGGTGGCCAGTGCCGGACATCCTGTCGGACGTGTTCTCAGAGCGCTTCGGCTACCGGGTCACGGCCTACGATCTCGGGCTTGAGGCTGCATCCGTTGCGGACAGGGCCCTTGTCTACAACCAGTCCTACCCCGCTACGGTGGAGGCGGTTGCAGACCTTGGGAGGGCCGACGTGGATCGACGCAAGTTCCTGACCGGATCAACATTCGCTGTCGCGGCTGCCGTCGGGCCGTCGCGCGACTGGCTGCTCCAGACACTCGACCAGGCGCCGAAGCCCGGCCGACGGGTCCAGTTGGAAGACGTGACCGCCGTGAAGAACATGTTCGGCGCGTTCCAGCAGATGGACATCTTTCAGGGCGGCGGATCAGGCCGCCTGGCGCTCGCCGCCTACATGAACGAGCACGTCTTCCCGCTGCTGCGGCAGACCTACACCGAAGACATCCGCCGAGCGCTGTGCGAGGCCGCCGCGGAGCAGACCTACCTGCTCGGGTGGATGGCCTACGACAACGGGGAGCACGGACCGGCACAGCGCTACCTGATCCAGTCCCTCCGCCTGGCCGAGGAATCCGGCAACGTCGCACTCGGCGCCCACGTGCTCGCTGGGATGGCCGATCAGGCCACGCTGCTCGGGCACCCCGACGAGGGCCGGCGGCTCGCCCAGGCCGGACGCGCCGGACTCTCCCGGACGCCCGAATCGGACGCGTGCCTCGCCGACCTCTGGGCACTCGAAGGCCGCGCGCTCGCCAAGCTCGGCGAGAAGCGCGCGGCGGCTCACGCCGTCGTCGCCTCGGAGAGGGCCTACGAGAACGTCCAACTCGACAACGAGGCCGAATGGGCCCGGTTCATCGACCCGGCCTACCTCAACGGCGAGCACGCCCACACGTTCCAGGACATCGGCGACGCCACCGAGTCCGAGCGGTACGCCCGCCTGTCGATCGACCACGCCAGGGCCCAGAAGCGCGCTCGCCGCGGAGCGATGTCGCAAGCAGCCCTCGCTGTATCCCACCTCCATCGCCGGGACCTCGAAGCCGCCCACGCCGCCGGCGTGAGGACCCTCACGCTCACCAGTCAGGTCAAGTCGTCCCGCGCCATCGAGGCCGTCCAGAACCTCAAGCAGCAGATGGTGCCCTTCGGTCGCCATGCGCTCGTGGCCGACTTCAACGAGCGGGCCCGCGAAGTACTCGCGGCCTGATCAACACCGGAAACGCAACAGGCCCTCTCCCTCACCAGGGAGAGGGCCCTTCCTCGGTGAACCGAAGTTCTCTCTACGGCAGCTGCAACCTGCGGTCAGCGCCTTCGCTTCGCTGTCCGAACTGCCAGCAGCCTATCCCCTGACCTAATTCCTACTTCCTGCAGCTTGCGGCCGTCTCTCCCCTGGTCCTGCGTTCCAATTTCCACAAAGGTCTGACCGGTAGTCGGATTTCGAAGCACCCACTGCCGCCCATAGGTATAGGCGTCCACGTAATCATGAATTGACAGATAGGTCACATCGAGCAAATTGGCGACGGTTACGGTATCTGCAGGGAAGTCCAGGACTTGACCGCTTAGGCCCAAATCAATACCGCTTAGATCGACCGTCACGGAGTGGCTCTCAAGGTCCTCGCGAGCAGCGCGAACGGCCTGTTCAATAACAATGTTGGCATCCTGCCCAGACCCTGACGGCAGTCGAGGGATGACCACTCCCTCAACTGCCGCCCTCACTGCGGCATCAACATTCTCCCGGTTCCCCACGGCGGCCGACGAAAGTGCCGCCACGTATGCCTCCATACTGGGCGGATTTGGATAATCCTTAGGGGCGTACAAGACGAATGGCCGAGAGAACAAAATGCGGAAGAACCCGACGGCGACAGCGGAAGGGAACAAAACCGAGAAGAGGGCAAAAACCCCTTGAATCCAGCCCTGCGCCTGAGTTGCCGCCACCCCTACCGTAATCTCGGCCAGGCCCAGGAACAGGGAGATGATCCACAGGGGATTTAAAACTCGCTCTTCCGAACCGCCAACAGAACGGTCTGCGCGCTCAGTCACTCCAGCCCCCTCTGAGAGTCAGGTCGTGCACCTGAATGACTCGCCACCACGATAGCGAGACCATCGCGATCGTTGTGCTCGTCGCACAAAGCCAGGATGCCTTCGCCAGGCGCCCGCACGAAGCGTCTTCCGCTCGCTCGACGATCTATCCACGCCCCTAACAAACGAGCCCTCCCCCGCTTGAGGGGGAGGGCTCGTCCAAGCTGATTGCCTATGCCGCAGCCGCAGCCGGGATGGTGGCCGGCTCGTCGATGAGGTCGCCCTTCGGGCTGTTGTAGGCCTCGCGGTCGAGGATGCCCTCGCGGGCGGCGACGATGATCGGCGTTACAACTTGACCGGCGACGTTCGTCGCGGTGCGCATCATGTCGAGGATCGGGTCGATGGCGAGCAGCAGGCCGACGCCCTCCAGGGGCAGGCCCAGGGTGGAGAGGGTCAGGGTCAGCATGACGATCGCGCCGGTGAGGCCCGCGGTGGCGGCCGAGCCGATGACCGAGACGAAGGCGATCAGGATGTAGTCCTTGATGCCGAGGTCGATGTTGTAGACCTGCGCGACGAAGATCGCGGCGATCGACGGGTAGATCGCAGCGCAGCCGTCCATCTTGGTGGTGGCACCGAATGGGACGGCGAAGGACGCGTACTCGCTCGGGACGCCGAGGCGCTCGGTGACGCGGCGGGTGACCGGCAGGGTGCCGACCGAGGAGCGGGAGACGAAGGCCAGCTGGATGGCGGGCCAGGCGCCCCGGTAGAAGTTGAGCGGGTTGAGGCCGCCGGCGAACTTCAGCAGCAGCGAGTAGACGACGAACAGCACCAGCGCGCAGCCGACGTAGATGTCGGCGGTGAGGGTCGCGAAGGGCTTGAGCAGGTCCCAGCCGTACTTGGCGACGGACTTGCCGATCAGGCCGAGGGTGCCGAGCGGGGAGAGCCGGATGACCCACCACAGGGCGGTCTGGGTCAGCTCCAGGACCGACTCGCTGAGCTTGAGGACGGGCTCGGCCTTGGTGCCGAGCTTGATGACGGCGGCGCCGACGACGACCGCCATGAAGACGATCTGCAGCACGTTCACCTCGGTGAACGCGGTGACGATGTTGGTCGGGAAGATGCCGGTCAGGAAGTCGACCCACGTGCCGCCGCCCTTGGGCGCCTTGAGGCCCTCGGTACTGAGGTTGGTGCCCTTGCCCGGGTCGGTGAGCAGGCCGAGGCCGAGGCCGATGGCGACGGCGATCAGCGAGGTGATCAGGAACCAGAGCAGGGTGCGGACGGCGAGGCGGGCCGCGTTGGTGACATTGCGCAGGTTGGCGACGCTCACCACGATCGCGGTGAAGACCAGCGGCGGGACGGCCAGCTTGAGCAGCTGGACGAAGGTCTTGCCGACGGTCTCCAGGGTGGTGGCCAGCCAGGAGACGTCGCCGGCGCGGGCGACGTAGCCGAGGCCGACGCCGAGCACGAGGCCGGCGACGATCTGCACCCAGAACGGCGTCTTGCGGATGCGGGCGAGCACGGACGGCGACGAGGTCGCCTCGGGCGCTGTGGACATGGGGGTGCGACTCCGGGGGAGGGCGGTGCTGACGGTGGGGTGCGGCGGGGACGGCGGCACGGCGCGCGGGCCGGGCGGTGAGGGCTCGGCCCCCGGTCAGGGGCGTGCCGCCGGAATACAGCAGGCGGCGCGACAACGGCGCGGGCTGTCCACGGCTCCCGGCAGACGGCACGCGCGGGCGGCGGTGGGCGGGGTGCCCAGGCCGTGCATCCGGGGTGCGTCCGAGGGGGTCATGGGCGACACGTTAGCAGTAAAGGTTTGAGATGTTCAAAGTAGTTGTTTGAGGTCAGGGCGGCGCAAGAGCGAGATCCGGACACGAACGAGCCCGACGCACCATCAGGCGGCCACTCCGGTCCGATTGACCGCCCGACGGTTATACGTATAACCTTGACAACGTCCCTGTTCCAGCACGCCCCACCGGAGATCCGCCGATGGGCTATCTCGCCCTGCTCCGCGCCCCCCACGTCAGCCGCCTCCTCTTCGGCACCCTGCTCGGCCGCCTGCCCGCCGGGATGACCGCCCTGGTCATCGCCCTCGCCCTGCGCGAGGCCGGCGCGCCCTACGGCCGGATCGGCCTGGCCACCGCCGTGTACGCCCTGGCGGCCGCCGTCGGCGGGCCCGTGCTCGGCCGGATCGTCGACCTCACCGGGCAGCCCCGCGTCCTGATCGCCTCCGCCGTCGTCGCGGGCGGCGGGTACGCGCTGCTCGCCCTCGCGCCCGGCTCGGTGCTCGCGGCGCCGGCCGGCGCCGCGATCGCCGGGCTCGCGATGCCCCCGCTCGAACCCTGCCTGCGCTCGCTGTGGCCGGCCGTGGTCGAGGAGGAACAGCTGGACACCGCCTACGCCTTCGACTCCGCCTCGCAGCAGATCCTCTACGTCGCCGGGCCGCTGGCCGTCGCCGGGATCGCCGGCCTCTTCAGCCCCGTCGCGGCGCTGTGGGTGGCGGCCGGACTGGGCCTCGCGGGCGCGCTGGTCGTCGCCACCGCCGCGCCGGCACGGGCCTGGCGGGCCCCGGCGCGCGAGCACTCGGCCGGACTGCTGGGCCCGCTGCGCTCCCCCGGCCTGGTGCTGCTGCTGGTCGGACTGGCCGGGGCCGGCTGGGCGGTCGGCGCGCAGAACGTGCTGTTCATCGCCTACGCCGAGCAGCACGCGGGCGCCCTGCCCGGCGGTGCCGGCACGCTGCTGGCGCTGGCGGCGCTCGGCGGGCTGCTGGGCGCGCTCGCGTACGGGGCGGTGAAGTGGCGCAGCGGCACGGGCACCCGGACGTGGGTGATGGCGCTGGTGATGGCCGCCTCCTACCTCCCGCTGGTGGTGCTGCCCGGGCCGTACCCGATGGCCGCGCTGGCGTTCGTGTCGGGGATCGTGCTGGCGCCGCTGCTGGCGGCGGCGTTCGTGCTGGTCGCGGAGCTGGCGCCGACCGGGACGGTGACGGAGGCGTTCGCCTGGCTGGTGACGCTGTTCGCGACCGGGAACTCGCTCGGCTACGCCGTGTCCGGGAACCTCGCGGAGGGCTCGCTGCGGCCGGTGGCGCTGTGCGCGGCGGGCGGGATCGGGCTGGGCGGCCTGCTGCTGTTCGGTGCGCGCCGGTGGTTCCGGGCGGTGCCGCTCGCGCCGGTGCCGCAGCCGCAGCCGGTGCCCGTGGGCTGACCGGCCCCCAGAGACGACTGTGCCCGCCGGAGGTCTGGACCGGCGGGCACAGTCATGCGTGGGCCACGGCCGGTCAGCGGGCGGCGGCGGTGGACGAGCGCAGCACGAGCGAGGTCGCGAGCGGCGGCGGCGGGGCCACCCGCTCGCCGCGCAACAGGCCGGCCAGGGCGGCGGTGCCGGCCCGGCCGAGCTCCTCGCCGGGCAGGTCGACGGTGGTCAGCGGCGGGGCGAGCAGAGCGGCGACCGCGACGTTGTCCATGCCGACCACGGACAGGTCGTCGGGCACCCGCACGCCCAGCTCGGCGGCGGCCTGGTAGACCCCCGACGCCACCACGTCGTCGTCGCAGATCACCGCGCGCGGTGCGTCCGGCCGCTCCAGCATCCCGCGGGCGACGTTCCGGGCGGCCGGGTGTCCCTCGTTCAGTCGGACGCCCAACTCGACGACGTCCAGGCCGAGTTCGGCCACCGCCTGCTCGAAGGCGGCCTGCCGGACCCGGAAGGTGTAGGCGGAGTGGATCGAGCGCAGCCGGCCGATCCGGCGGTGGCCGAGGGCGGCCAGGTGCTCGACCGCGGCCCGCATGCCGCCCGCGACGTCGAGCTCGATGGTGGGCCGGGCGCGGTCGGTGCCCGGGTCGGCATCCAGGAAGACGGCGGGGGTGTCGGCGGGCAGCTCGCCGAGCTGGCTGTCGTCCGGGGAGCAGATCAGCAGGCCGTCGAAGCGGCTGGTGGTGGCGGCCTCGGCGAGGGTCGCGCTGCCCCAGCCCGAACTGACGACGACGGCCAGGCCGTGCCGCCCGGCCTCCTCGTGGACGCCCTCCAGCACGCGCCCGAAGAACGGGCCGAGGAGGTTGGGGACGGCCAGCAGGATCATCCCGCTGCGGCCCAGGCGCAGCTGGCGGCCGGCCGCCTGGGGGCGGTAGCCGAGGCTGCGGGCGGCCTCGCGGACGCGTTCGCGGGTGGCGTCGGAGACCCGGGAGCCGGCCTCGGAGCCGGAGAACACGAGCGAGACGGTGGCCTGGGAGACCCCGGCGAGCCGGGCGACGTCCCGGCCGGTGGGCCGCCGTGCGGGGGCGGGCCAGGTACCGGCGGCGCCGTCGGGCGGCGGCTCGGGGGTCTGCGGCGCGGGGGTGTGCTGCGCGGGGGTCTGTGGCTCGGGGGTCCGTGGGAGATCGGCGGAGGCGGAGGCGGACACGGCGGCGGGAGCGGGTCCGGGGCGGGCCGGCCTCAGTTCCGCGCGGCGGCGGCGCGGGCGGCCTCGTCGGCCGCGTCCTCCTCGGCGTTCTGCGCGGCGATCCGATCGGCGGTACGGCTGCGCATCCCGGAGACCTTGGTGGTGATCTGGGCGGACATGTCGTCGCGCTGGCGGCTCAGCAGCACGTAGCTGAGCGGCGCGGAGGCAATCGCGGCCAGCAGGAAGAGGAAGATCACGCCGGTCTGGCCGCTGACCGGGATGACCCCGAAGTGGCCGAGCAGGAGGGCCACCAGCAGGCAGCCGAGGAAGATGCTGACCCGCAGGGAGGTGTAGCGGAGCGTGGCGTGCGACTTGGCGGGGCCGTTGCTGCTGCTCACTGGGGCACGTCCTTCACTGCGCTGGGGGTCGGGGCCGGTCCCCCAGTGAAGCATGCCCGACGGGCGGAGCGGGGGACGGGTCGCCCGTCCCCCGCTCCGGGCCGTCCGGGACGGCCGCAGGCGCGGGTGCCGACGCAGGTGCCGACGCGGGTGCCGACGCAGGTGCCGGCGCGGGTGTCGGCGCGGGTGCCGGTGCGGGTGCCGGTGCGGGTGCGGGTGCCGACGCGGGCCGGGCCCGGCCGTCAGCGCAGGTCGAGCCAGAAGGTGATGTCGTCGCGGTCGTCCCCCGGGGCGACCCGGATCGCGCCGGGGACCCGGCCGACCTCGCGGTAGCCGCAGCGGGCGTAGAACCGCTCCAGGCCCTGGCCGCCGCGCGCCGTCAGCCGCAGGCCGTCCAGCCCCCACTCCCGGGCGGCCCGCTCGGCCTCGGCCATCAACTCGACGCCGTACCCGCGGCCCTGGGCGTCGGGGTGCACCATGACGCGCTTGAGCATCCGCCAGTGCTCCATGAGGTTGAAGCGCATCGACTCGAAGAAGAGCACCCCGACCAGCCGACCGGTCTCCGTCTCGTGGGCGACGAGCAGGCGGTCCGGCCCCTCGGGGACGAGTCCGGCGAAGTGGTGGTCGGCGGTGTCCCAGACGTCGTCCTCCGTGACCGGCGCCACGAAGCCGACGGCCCCGCCGGCGTTGGTGACGTCGGTCCACAGGCCGACGATCGCGGCCCGCAGGTCGGGGTCGGGCTTCGGGTCGAGGGTGAAGGTGAGCGTCATGGGTGCGGAGCCTAATCGGTCGTTACGACAGGGCGGGCAGGACCCGGTCCTTGCGGCCGGTGCCGCGGAGCGCCAGGCAGAGGCCGACGGCGATCGCGCAGAGGGCGCCCGCGCCGTACCAGGTGGCGTCGTAGTTGCCGAGCGCGTCCCGGGCGAAGCCGGCCAGCCCGGCCACCACGGCCGCGCCGATCTGGTGGCTGGCGAGCACCCAGCCGAAGACGATCGGCGCGTCCTCGCCGAAGTGCCGGCGGCACAGGGCGACGGTCGGCGGCACGGTGGCCACCCAGTCCAGGCCGTAGAAGATCACGAAGGCGAGGATCGGCGGCTGCAGCGAGCCGGCCAGCAGCTGCGGCAGGAGGAGCAGGGAGATCCCGCGCAGCCCGTAGTAGACGACCAGCAGGAGGCGGGAGTCGACGCGGTCGGTGAACCAGCCGCTGGCGATGGTGCCGACCACGTCGAACAGGCCGATCATGGCGAGCAGGCTCGCCGCCGTCGTGACGGGCATGCCGTGGTCGTGGGCGGCCGGGATGAAGTGGGTGCCGACCAGGCCGGCCGTGGTGGCGCCGCAGATCGCGAAGGAGCCGGCGAGCAGCCAGAACGCCCGGGTGCGGGCGGCGTCGCGCAGCACGCGCAGGGTGCGGGCCAGCGCCCGGCCGTCGGCGGCGGGGGCGGGCGGGGCCTCGGTCGCACCGTAGGGCAGGAGGCCGATGTCGGCGGGCCGCTCGCGCATCAGGAGCAGGACCGGGACGGCGACCGCGCTGGCCGCGAGCGAGACGACGACCACCGCCGAGCGCCAGCCGTGGTGTTCGACCAGCCAGGCGCCGACCGGAAGGAAGATCAGGTTGCCCGCGGCGCCGGCGGCCGTCAGCACGCCGGTGACCAGGCCCTGGCGGGCGCGGAACCAGCGGCCGGTGATGGTGGTGGCGAACGCGCCGGCCATCGAGCCGCTGCCGAGACCGACCAACACGCCCCAGCAGAGCACCAGTTGCCACGGCTCGCGCATCAGCATGGTGAGCCCGGAGCCGACCGAGATGGTGAGCAGCGCGCAGACGACGACGAGGCGCACGCCGAAGCGGTCCATCAGGGCGGCGGCGAAGGGGGCGGTGAGTCCGTAGAGGGTGAGGTTGACGGAGGTGGCGCTGGAGATGGTCCCGAGCGACCAGCCGAACTCGTTGTGCAGGGCGTCCATCATCAGGCTGGGCGTGGAGCGGAAGCCGGCCGAGCCGAGCAGCACCAGGAGGGAGACGCCGGCGACCACCCAGGCGTAGTGCACGCGCCGGGCGGGGCGGGCGGGTGTGGCGGCGGAGGGGGTGGGGGCGAGGACGTTGCGTTCGGTCACGCGGTCGAGTCTCCCGGGGCGGCCGGACGGCGACGAGTGGCCTGAATGCCAGCTTTCGAAAGAATCGGGCCACGATCTGGCCTAGGCTGGCCCGGCCCGCAGCCGTACGGGCCACGCGGGCCATGCGGGCCATGCGGGCCATGACGGAAGGAACGAGGAGGAACGAGATGGCGCACCTGGTCGCGGTCCTGGCCCTGAAGGGGGTCATCGCCTTCGAACTCGGCATCCCCGCAAGGATCTTCGGCGGCGCGAAGGGGCCCGGCGGCGAGCCGCTGTACGAGGTGGCGACCTGTACGCTGGACGGCCGGCCGGTCGCCACCAGCGCCGACTTCCGGGTGGCCGTCGACCACGGGCCCGAACTCCTGGAGCGGGCCGACACGGTGGTGATCCCGGCCTCGGCCGACGCCAGCCCGGCCACCGCCGACGCCGCCTACACCCCCGAACTGGCCGCCGCGATCGCCCGGATCCGGCCCGGCACCCGGCTGATGTCGATCTGCACCGGCTCCTTCCTGCTCGCCGCCGCCGGCCTGCTGGACGGCCGCCCGGCCACCACGCACTGGCGCTACACCGAGCGCTTCGCCGAGCTGTACCCGCGGGTCCGGCTGGACCCCGACGTGCTCTACACGGACGACGGCGACGTCCTCACCTCCGGCGGGGTGGCCGCCGGGGTGGACCTGTGCCTGCACGTGGTGCGGCGCGACCACGGCAGCGCGGTCGCCAACGCGGTGGCCCGCAACTGCCTCGTCCCGCCGTGGCGCGAGGGCGGCCAGAAGCAGTACGTGGAGGCCCCGAGCCCGGTGGAGCACGGCGGCACCGGGACGGCGGCGGTCCGCGCGTGGGCGCTGGAGCACCTGGACGAACCGCTTGCCCTGCGTCAGCTCGCCGACCGCGCGGGGATGAGCGTGCGGACGTTCACCCGGCGCTTCCGCGAGGAGACCGGCAGCAGTCCGGGCCAGTGGCTCACCGTCCAGCGCACCGAGCGCGCCCGGCAGTTGCTGGAGCGCACCGACCTGACGATCGACCAGGTGGCCCGGGAGTCCGGCTTCGGCACCGCGGCCTCACTGCGGCTCCAGCTGCGCGGACGCCTCGACGTCGCGCCGAGCGCCTACCGCAGGACGTTCCGGGCGGTGTCCTGAACTCGACGGCGAACCGGACGGCGAATCGGATGACGACTCGACGACGACCCGACGACGACCCGGACGATGGACCGGATGACGAGTCGGATGGCGGCCGGCCGTGCACACCCCGAGCGCGGCACGGCGGGCCGCCATCCGATCGCAACGCACGGGCCCTGAACCCGCACCGGCGCTCCGCACTCGCCGAGGAGGTCGCACCCCTGGCAGGCCGTGGTCCCCCCTGCTGACACGATCCCCCTGGACAGCAGCACCACGACGGCCGTACGGGTGTCCCCTCGGCGTCCCCTCGCGACGGAGAGCTGCACCCAAGCGTGATCAGTCGGATACGTCACGTCAATGGGTTGTCGGAAATTCGGAATGGTTGCGTCAGGTTTCGGCCGGTGATCGTTGCGGCGGTCGCGCCCCTGGTCGGCCCGCTGATCCTGGTCGACCCGGTGATCGTGGTCGGCCCGCTGATCCTGGTCGGCCCGCCGATCCTGGTCGGCCCGCCGATCGCGACACGGCGCCTACTGCGCGAGCGCCGCCCAGTCCACGCCCGCCAGCGGGTCCGCCGGCCGGGCGTCCGCGCCGATCTCGCACCACACCCGCTTGCCCGAGCCGTCCGGGTACCAGCCCCAGCGCTCGCAGAGCAGCTCGACCAGTTCCAGGCCGCGCCCGTTGGTGGCGTCGGCGTCCGGGCCCGCGTGCCGGGGGGCCGGCGCCACCTGGCTCGCGTCCGCGACCTCCACCCGCAGCGGGACGGCCGGTGCCGGGGCGCCCGCCGGGGCGGCGCAGTCCACCGGCAGGCACAGCCGCAGCACGGCCGGACAGCCGGTGTGCACCACGGCGTTGGTCACCAGCTCGGAGACCACCAGCACCACCGTCTCGGCCATCGGCGCGTCCGGGTCGACCCCGTGGTTCAACAGCCGCGAGCGCACCCACCGGCGGGCCCGGCCCACCTCGGCGGGATCCGCCTGCACCGCCAGCTGTACCTGAAGAACCTGCACCGCTCCACCACCCGCACTCGCAGTTCGGCCATCGTCCCGATCGGGCCGGTTCGGCCGGCCGGCAGGGCCGTCGCACGTCCCACCCGGTGCTGGCCGCGACACGAATACGCCTCAGGATGAGCGGGCAGACGGACCGCAGCAAGCGCTTCGGGCATATTCCAGCGATCGGGGGACAGGGCAGTGCATACTGTCCCGTTCACTCTGGCGAACCTCGCACCGGCGCTCGGCCGGACCGCGGCCGACCACGCCGGACCGGCAGTGGCGAACCTACCGCCGCACACCCCCGACACCCGGCCCGCCACTCGCGAACCACCCGTGCGACATATGTCCGACCGTTCTCGAACAGCGGCATCGGCGGACGGTCCCACGAGCCGAACGTCCCACCATGTGACGATCCGAAACTCGGCGTTCCCTTCTTCGGGGATTCCTCCCGCCGCCCGACGGCCGCAAGATACCGTTGAGTAAGCCAGCGGACCCCGGTCAGGAGGGTGGTGTGCGATGGCCGCCCCCGGCCCGATGGCCACCCCGGACCGCGGTGCCGCGACGGCCGCGGACGCCGGCCCCCGCTGGGACGAGCAGCTCCAGCGGCGCCTCGCCCGCGGCGAGGAGACCGCGCTCGGCGAACTCTACGACCTGCTCGCGCCGATGGTGCACGGGCTCGCCGGGCGGATACTGGCCGACCAGGCCGCCGCCGCCCAGCTCACCCGCGAGGTCTTCGCCCACGTGTGGGAGCACCCCGAGGCCTTCGACCCCGCCCAGGGCTCGCTGCGCTCCTGGCTCGGCGCGCTCACCCACCGCCGTGCCGTCGACCGGCTGCGCCTGCGCCGGGCCGCCGAACCGGGCGCCGGGCCCGGGTCCGCCGAGGACGAGATCCGCGAGGTCGCCACCGCCGCGCGCATGCAGTACGTGGTCGACTCCCTCCCCCACAGCCTGCGTGAGACCATCGCCGTGACGTACTACGACGGCCGCACCTACCAGGAGACGGCCCGCCGGCTCGGCATCAGCGAGCAGGCAGCCAAGCAGCGGATGCGGCTCGGCCTGGAGCTGCTCGCCACCGCACTGGCCGACGAGCGCGCCCGCCAGTGCGGCCGGACCGTTCGGGACGGGGCCCGCGGCCGGACCGCGCAGGACGGGAACGGGGGCACGTGACGACCACCGGGGAGCAGCACGACGCCCTGCGCTCGCTGCTCGGCGCCTGGGCCCTCGGCGCGTGCCCGCCCGCCGAGGCCGCCGAACTCGAACTCCACCTGCGCGCCTGCGCGGAGTGCGCCGAGGAGGCCGCGCGGCTGCGCGAGGCGGCCGGCTGGCTCGCCGTGGACGAGCCGCTCGACCAGCCGGGCCCGCTGCGCCAGCAGGTGCTCGACTGGTGCCTGGCCCGCCGCCCGGCCGAACTGCCCGTCCCCGCCTGGGGAGTTCCGTACGCGGCGGAGACCGCCAAGCTCGACGCGCTGCTGCGCGACCTCGGCCCGGAGGAGTGGCAGGAGGTCGCCGAACTCCCGTGGCACGGCGGCACCGAGTACCTGCGCCCGGCCGAGGTGCTGTGCCACCTGACCGCCGTCGACGGCTACGTGGCGCTCGCCCTCGGCCTGCCGGACCCGGTGCCGGCCGTCCCGGGCACCGCCGTCACGCCGGTCGAACGCCGGGTGCCGCCACAGGAGCCGGACGCCCGGCCGCGGGCGCCCCGGGTGCCGCCGCAGGGCGGCCGGTACGCCGGGATCACCGAGCGCACTGCGCGGCTGCTCGCCGGGGCGGCCGGCGCTCCGCCGCAGTCGGTGCGGGCCCGCTGGCGGCGGCAGACCCACGACCTGGTGCGCACCGCCGCCCTCGCCCCGCAGGGCAGCACGCCGGTGGACTTCGGCTTCGCCGCCGTGCCGCTGCGCGACGCGTTCGTGGACCGCGCCTTCGAGTGCTTCGTGCACGGCGAGGACGTGGCCCGTGCGGTGGCCTACCCGTACGACCCGCCGGCGCCGCAGCACCTGCGGCAGATGGTGGAGCTGGCGGTCCGGATGGTCCCGCACGCGCTGGCCGGGCTGCGGGCCGCCCAGCCGGCCGGGGCGGCCGGAGTGGCCGGGACCGGGCGGGGCGGGCGGCGGCTGCGGCTGGTCATCGACGGCCCGGCGGCCGGCGAGTGGCTGATCCCGCTGGACGGCCCGGACGAGGGCCGCGGGGACGGCCGCGCGGAGGTCCGGCCGGGCGGCGAGCCGGTGGCGTCGATGGTGCTGGACGGGCTGGAGTTCTGCCAGCTGGCCGCCGCGCACCGCGATCCCGAGCGGGTGCCGGTCGGCGAGCACGGCGACCGCGCCGCGATCCGCGAGGTGCTGCGCGCGGTGCCGCTGCTGTCGCGGCCCTGAGCGGCCCGAGCGACGCCGACCAACCCCCGAGCCCCGAGCGGCCCTGAGCAACCCCGAGCCCTGAGCAACCCCGAGCGGCCCGAGCGACGCCGAGCAACCCCCGAGAGCAACCCCGAGGGCCCGCCCGTCAGGCGAAGACGACCGTCCGGCTGCCGTTGAGCAGCACGCGGTGCTCGCTGTGCCACTTGACCGCGCGGGCCAGCGCCTGGCACTCGACGTCCCGGCCGAGCGCGACCAGCTGGTCCGGGGTGACGTCGTGGGTGACCCGGGCCACCTCCTGCTCGATGATCGGGCCCTCGTCGAGGTCGGCGGTGACGTAGTGCGCGGTGGCGCCGATCAGCTTCACGCCGCGGGCGTGCGCCTGGTGGTAGGGCTTGGCGCCCTTGAAGCTCGGCAGGAAGGAGTGGTGGATGTTGATCACCCGGCCGGACAGCGCCTTGCACAGGTCGTCCGAGAGCACCTGCATGTAGCGCGCCAGCACGACGAGTTCGACGTTCTCGCGCTCCACCAGGTCGAGCAGCTGCCGCTCGGCGTCGGCCTTGGTGTCCCGGGTGACGGGGATGTGGTGGAAGGGGATGCCGAAGCCCTCGGTGAGGTCCCGGAAGTCGGTGTGGTTGGAGACCACCGCGGCGATCTCCACCGGCAGCGCGCCGATCCGGCTGCGGAACAGCAGGTCGTTGAGGCAGTGCCCGAACTTGCTGACCATGAGGACGATCCGCATCCGCTCCTCGGTCGGGTGGATCTGCCACTCCATGCCGAACGAGGCGCCGATCGCGGCGAAGCTGGCCCGCAGCTTGTCCGCGGTGACCGGCTCGGCGGCCGAGAAGTGCACCCGCATGAAGAACAGGCCGCTCTCCCCGTCCCCGAACTGCTGGCTGTCGATGATGTTGCAGCCGGTCATGAAGAGGTAGCTGGAGACCGCGTGGACGATGCCCTGCTTGTCGGGGCAGGACAGCGTGAGGACGTACTGGGCACTGGCCGGCTGCTGTTCCACGTGGGGGTATCCCGTCCTATGGTCGTGCGGTTCGTGAATGGTCCAGCGTGTCACATCCTGGACAGCACCCGTCCCGGTGCCCGTACTGCGGGACGGCACCGCCCGTTCCGCAGTACGGGCACCGGGCCCCCGCTCAGACCGAGGTCAGGATCCGCAGCACGTCCAGCGACTTGGGCGCCGCGTCCGGGTCGTCCCCGTCGTTGACCGCCAGCAGCACGTGCGCCTCGCGCGCGGCCCGGACGGCCTCGGGCCAGCCGGGGTGGCCGACGTAGGCGGTGGCCGGGGCGTCCGCGCCGACCTCGTGCAGCAGGCTGACCACCCGCAGCACGGCGACGTCCACCAGGGCGGCCTCGGTCGCGTCGCGGAAGATCGCGCCGACGTACTTCTCGGCGGACCAGCGGTCCAGCCAGGTGTCCTCCACGAGCCGGTAGACGGCGTCGGTCACGTCCCCGTACCCCTCCCGGCCGGACAGCCAGGCCTCCTGCTGGAAGGCGGGGTCGGACAGCATGTGCAGGGCCGAGCGCAGTCGGGCTCGCCAGCGCCACCAGGGCAGGTCGTTGAGCGGCATGCCGCCCATCGTGCTGGAGCGGTGGCCCGGACGAGAAGGGTTTCGGGCGGACCGGTGCGAAGAATCTGTGCTGGCGGACATGGGGAACGATCGTACGTTCCCGTGCTGTTCGTGCTCCACTCGCGGGATCTACACGCGTTCCCCTCGGGAGTTCGGCACCCGTTTTCCGAGCGTTCACATTTCGGTCCTCTCGGCTTGTGCCGCCGGGGCTTGGCTTGCTCCGGTGCGCCGGAGGGCGCCCCAGAGAGGGAATACCGATGACCCGCCGAAGGGACACCTTCCAGGCCCGGAACCAGATCGCGCGGCAGCGCCGGACCGCGCGCCGCCCGATCGCCGCCGCCGCGATCGCCGCGGCCCTGCTCCCCACCCTCTTCTCGGCCTCCGCGTGCGGCGGACCGGCCGATGCCACGACCGGCTCCGACCTCACCGTCATGACCTGGGCGCCGGCCGGCACCGGCTCGGCCGACCGGCCCGGCATGACGGCGCTCGCCGAGGCCATCGGACGCGACGTGAACAACAAGGGCGGCTTAAACGGACGACGGCTGCGGGTGCTCACCTGCAACGAGCACA
Source organism: Kitasatospora sp. NPDC057936 (assembly GCF_042887525.1). Lineage (NCBI taxonomy): Bacteria > Bacillati > Actinomycetota > Actinomycetes > Kitasatosporales > Streptomycetaceae > Kitasatospora > Kitasatospora sp. NPDC057936. Next base: position 21,422 of record NZ_JBHVPD010000066.1, on the reverse strand, counting down.
ACGACGCCGAGGGTGCCAAGGCGTGCGCGCAGCAGGCGGTGGACAACAAGGCGGTCGCCGTCATCGGCTCCTACAGCCAGTGGGGCGACGCCTTCATGCCCGTCCTGGAGCGTGCCGGGATCCCGCTGATCGGCGGCTACGGCCTCTCCCAGCCGGAGTTCAGCAGCCCGCTGTCCTACCCGGTGGACGGCGGCATGCCCGCGCTCATCGGCGGCAGCGGCCGCCAGCTGGTCGACGCCGGGTGCAGATACGTTTCCCTGGTGCGCCCGGACACCCCGGCCGGCGACAACCTGCTCGGCTACCTGGCCAACGCGCTCAAGCCCGCCGGGCTCAAGCTGCTCGACGTCAAGGCGCCCGAGAAGTCCAACGACTACACGCCGGTGGTGCGCAAGGCGATCGGCAAGGACGAGCCGGGCAACTGCGTGACCATCGCGCTCGGCGCCGAGCCGACCGGCAACCTGCTGGACGCCTACCGGCGGCTGGGCCCGAGGAACACCAGGATCGCCTCGGTGATCGGCAGCGTGCAGCAGTCGGTGGTCGACTCCACCGGCGGCGACAGCGGACCGCTGGGCGGCGCGTTCGTCACCAGCTGGTACCCGCCGGAGTCGGCCAAGGTGTGGGACGGGCTGCGTGACGTCGTGCGCGCCGACGGCCGGACCATCGACGTGTCCGACCCCGGCGTGGAGACCACCTGGGTCGCGTACGAGGTGTTCCGCGTCGTCTCCGACAAGCTGACCTCGGCCGGCAAGGCGGTCGACTCGAAGACGATCACCGCCCTGCTGGACAGCGGCGAGGGCGTCGACGTCGGCCTCACCCCGCCGCTGAGCTGGGGCACCACCAACATGCTGCCCAGCACCGAGTCGCCGCGGCTGGTGAACACCTGGGTCACCTACCAGGTGGTGAAGGGCGGCCGGATGACCCTGCAGCAGCCGGGCTTCGTCGACGTCCGCTGGGTGCTCACGGGCAGCAAGCCCCCGGCGTGACGGTGTGCGGGCCGCCCTCGTGAGGCGCGGGCGGCCCGCCCCTCCGACGCCCTCCTACAGGTCGCCGTCGCCGCGGCTCGGCAGGCCGGTCTGCGTCGCGATCGCGTTCCAGAGCGTGGACGCCTGCTTCTTGGCGTTCGTCGCCGAGCCGCTGGCCGTGACCGCGTTCTTGTAGTGCTGGTTGTCCTGCTTGCCGCACGCACCCGGGGCCTGCGAGTCCGAGGCCCAGGCCGCGTACTCGTCGTCCGCCTGCGCCGAGGCCGTCCAGGCCGCGTTGAGCTGCTCGACCAGCTGCGCACCACCGGGCAGCTTGTCGGTCTTCAGCTGGCCGAGCTTGGTCTGCAGCTCGCGCCGCTTGCCGGCCGCGGCGGTCAGCGCCTGCTGCGACTCCGGCAGCTGGTTGCACTTCTGCACGGCGCCGACCGCGTTCACGACCGCCGAGCGGCTGTCGCTCGCGGTGCCCAGCAGGTCCGACAGCGGCTGCGCCTGCGCCTTGACCTCCGGGTCGACGGCGGCCGCCGAACCGCTCGCGCCCGCCGGGCCGGTCGAGGCGCTGCCGGCCGAGGCCACCGGCGGGGTCTTCTTCTTGTCGCCGCTCGTGCTGTCGTCGCCGCCGCTCATCAGCACGGCGACGAGGATCCCGGCCGCGGCGCAGCCGGCCACCACGCCGCCGATGATCAGCTTCGAGGACGGGCGTCCGCCGCCGCGCTCCTCGCGGACCGGCACGGCGGTGGTCTGGTACTCGGCGCCGGAGTAGTCGACACCGGAGTAGCCGGGCTGGACCGGCTGCGGGTGGGCGGCCGGCGGGTAGCCCTGGTGGCCGTACGCCTGGTCCGGCTGCGGTGCGTAGCCGGGCGCCTGCTGCGGGTAGCCGGGGGCGCCCGGGTAGCCGCCGGCCTGCGGGTCCCCGGTCGGGTACGGCGGGAGGTGCTGGGTCTCCGGCGCCGGGGCGCCCTGCGGGTAGCCCTGGGCCCCGGGGGCCGGGGCGCCGCCCCACGGCGCGCCCTGGGCCGGCATGGCCTGCGTCGGCAGCGCGTGCCCGCCCTCGCCCAGGTACTCCGGCTGCCCGGACGGCTGCCCCACCGGCGGCATCTGCTGGCCGGGGGCGCCCTGCGGCTGACCCGCCTGACCTGGCACGACGGCCTGCGGGCCCTGCTGCTGGCCGGGCTCCGGGCGGAACAGGTCGTCCAGGTTGAAGTCACCCGAGTTGGGATACGAGCGGCGCTGGCTCAACGCGATTCCTCACCTGTGCACGACCGCGCGCTGACGGCGGACCACATCTCGTCGGTTCTTGGGAGCATCACAGTTCCTTGGACGTCGCGCCCACGCTACCGGTTCGCCTCACCGGGTGACCACGTGGGCGGGACATCACGACCTGCTCCCCCGCGGGGGACGATCCGCTCAGGCGGCCTCCGCGTCCGCCCTGGCGTGGAACTCGCGGACCACCCGCTGCTCCCGGTAGGGCTCCAGCCGGCGCCGGAACTCGTCCAGGTACTCCACGCCCCGGTTGGAGCGCAGCCCGCTCAGCAACCGGACCGCCTGCGCGCCCGTCTCGCAGGCGCGCTCCAGGTCCCGCTGCTGCAGCTGCGCCGTGGCCAGCAGGACCAGGTCCACCGCGCGGCGGCGCACCCGCGTCGGCGGATGCAGGTCGAGCGCCCGGCGGGCGTAGTGCTCGGCCTGGCCGGCCTGTTCCAGGTCCCGGTGGCAGTGGGCCAGCTCGTCGGCGAGGTAGGCGTCGTCGAAGTGGACGATCCAGTCCGGGTCGTCCTCCGGGCGGCGCTTCTCCATCATCTCCAGTGCCTTGGCCGCGACCGCCTCGCACGAGCGGGCGTCTCCGAGCAGCGCGTGGCCGCGGGCCTCGGCCGCGTAGAACATCGCCATCGCCGTCGGGGTGGCCACCGTCCGCGCGCCCTCCTGCGCGGCGCGGGCGAGTTGGGCGATCTCGCGCGGGTTGCCCAGCGTCGCCGCGAGGTGGCTCATCGAGGCCGCGAGGACGTAGCCGCCGTAGCCGCGGTCGTCCGCCGCCTGCGCGAGGCGCAGCGCCTGGATGTAGTAGCGCTGGGCGAGTCCGGGCTGTCCGGTGTCCACCGCCATGTAGCCAGCCAGCTCGGTCAACCTCGCCACCGCGGCGAAGAGTTGGCGCCCGGTCTCCTCGCGGTAGGCCCCGCCGAGCAGGCCGGAGACCACCGAGTTGAGGTAGTGGACGACGACCGGGCGCACGTGCCCGCTGCCGAAGCGGTGGTCCAGGTCCACCAGCATCGTCGTGGTCGCCTTGATCGCCGCGACATCCGTCGGGCCGACCCGCGGACCGCCGGTGCGCGCCACCACCGGGTCCGGCGGGGTGATCAGCCAGTCCCGGCTGGGCTCCACCAGGGCGGAGGCGGCGACCGTCGCCCCGGTCAGGAAGTCCCGCCGGCCGACGTCGCTGCGCCAGAGCTCGCAGACCTGCTCCAGGGCCGCGCCCAGGGTCGGCGCGAACTGCAGCCCGATGCCGGAGCTGAGGTTCTTGCCGTCCGCCATGCCGATCTCCTCGACCGACACGCTGCGGCCGAGCTTGCGGCCCAGGGCCTCGGCGATCACCGCCGGCGCCTGCCCGCGCGGCTGTTGGCCGCGCAGCCACCGGGCGACGGAGGTCTTGTCGTAGCGCAGGTCCAGTCCGTGCTCGGCGCCGCAGAGGTTGACTCTCCGGGCCAGGCCGGCATTGGAGCAGCTGGCCTCCTGGATCAGTTGCTGCAGACGCTCGTTGGGCTGTCGTGCGACGAGTGGTCTCGCGGCCATTGGGCTTCGCCTCCCCACACCCTCCGGTCCCGGCCGGCGGGCGACGATTCTGCTGATCTGTTGCCGACTGTCCGACCGTCCAAGGAATCTGACACCAGGTTAGCGATCAGCAACGCCAGCGGGATACCCACGGTGACGAACCGCACCCCCCACGCGCCCTGGGAAATGCTCCCGTGCGCCCCCTCTGCGCCCGCCCCCGCCCGCCCCAACTCGGTTGAGTCACCGGTTCGGGTGACATTGCCATCATGCGCCCATCCGGGCACCGCGGGGCCGTAACCAGGCTCACACACGGTAGTTGAGCAGCGCGTGGAAGACATCCCCGACTCCCCCGACCAGGGCAAGAACGCCGGACTGCCCCCGCTGCTCATCGAAGCCGTCAGCTACGCCGAGAACCGCCACTGGGAGGTCGCCCCGGGCGCCTGGCTGATCGACGGCGACGGGCCCGCCCGCTGCTCCTGCGGCGACCCGCGCTGCCCGCTGCCCGGCGCCCATCCGCTGGACGCGGACTGGGCCCGCAAGGCGAGCGCCGGCCCCGGGGCGGTGCGGCGCTGGTGGACCGAACGGCCGCAGGCCTCCATCCTGCTGCCCACCGGCCGCTCCTTCGACGTCCTGGACGTCCCGGAGGTGGCCGGCTGCCTGGCGCTGGCCCGGATGGAGCGGCAGGACCTCCAGCTCGGCCCGGTCGTGGCCGTCCCCGCCTCCCCCGGCCGGATCGGGCGCCGGCTGCACTTCCTGGTGCTGCCCGGGGTCGCGGCCAAGCTCCCGGAGATGCTCCGCAAGCTCGGCTGGCCGCCCGGCCGGCTCGACCTGGTCGCCCGCGGCGAGGGGGACTGGACGGTCGCCCCGCCGTCCCGGGTCGGCAGCACCGGGTACGCCCAGTGGGCCCGCTCCCCCTCGGCGCTCAACCGCTGGCTGCCGGACGCCGCGGAGCTCATCAGCCCGCTGGCGTACGCGTGCGGCCGCGAGGCCCCCTCGGCCCGCCCGCAGAACGCCCAGCCGGCGGGGGTGCACTGAGGCCGTGGTGCGCCGGAGGGACGTCGGCCGGGCCGTTCGGCCCAGCCGGATTCACCCTCCCCCGGACAGCCGCCCTGCGCCTATCGGGTGAGGGCGTGCGCCGCGCGACACAACGCGCGCGAGTGACGGGCCTTGTCTCCCACCGGAGGCGGGGCCCGTCATACGCATGTGCGGATAAAGGCCCGGTCTACCCGCTGGTCAACCGGAGAAGCCCCTCGTACGAGTGACAGCGCTCAAGGATTGCCATGATCGGCCGAGGGGAGGAATCCGGTGCGAGGGGACGCCGGAAGGGACGCTCGGACGGGGAAGCCGGGCGGGGCGGTGCGGAGGGGAAGCGGGAGGGACCGGAGGGGACGGGAGGGAAGAGGGGGACCGGGGAGGACGAAGAGGCCCGCTGCACGGGGAGCAGCGGGCCTCTTCGTCGTGTGCGACCTCGTACGACCCGTGTGCAGCCGCGTGCCGCCGGTGTGCCCTCGCGTGCGCCGTCGTGCGCCGCCGACGGCGCGGACGGCCTGGCGGCTCGGACGGCTCGGCGGCGGCTCAGGCCTGGGCGACGAACACGTGCTGGGCGATGTCCTTGCCCAGCTCCGCGGCGTTCTCGCCGGTGCCCACCAGGACTCCGCCGACGCCGGGGCTCACCATGACCGTCGAGCCCGGGCGGACGCCCGCCCGGCGCAGCCTGCGCATCAGGCCCTCGTCGGTCTGAATCGGCTCGCCGATCCGGCGGACCACCACGCTGACGCCCTCCTCGCCCGGCTTGACCGAGTCGAGCTGGACCAGCGCGGCGTCGAAGCCCTCGCCCTCGGCCTTGGCGTCGCCGAGCTCGTCGAGGCCGGGGATCGGGTTGCCGTACGGGGACTGGGTCGGGTGGCCGAGCATGGCGAGCACCTTGCGCTCGACCGTCTCGCTCATGACGTGCTCCCAGCGGCACGCCTCCTCGTGCACCTGTTCCCACTCCAGGCCGATCACGTCGACCAGCAGGCACTCGGCGATGCGGTGCTTGCGCATGACGCGCACCGCGAGCCGGCGGCCCTCCTCGGTGAGCTCCAGGTGGCGGTCCCCGGCGACCTGGAGGAGGCCGTCGCGCTCCATCCGGCCGACCGTCTGGCTGACGGTGGGGCCGCTCTGCTCCAGACGCTCGGCGATCCGGGCGCGCATCGGGACGATGCCTTCCTCCTCCAGCTCCAGGATGGTGCGAAGGTACATCTCAGTGGTGTCGATCAGCCCAGACATCGCCGCTGGCTCCGTTCTTCGGGGTCCTCACCGACAATTCTGACGTACCGGCCCGACAACCGGGCCCGCCCGGGGGCTTCCGGTACCGGTTTTCGTTCCTGTTGACAGCGGGACCGCCGAGGCACCACCGTGCTCGCCGTAGCTTTCTCCACTGGCGGCCGGGACCTTCCGGGCCGCCCCACCCGGGCCGGCTCCCTCACCGGCAGAGAGCGGAGGCACCAGATGAACGACCTGGTCGGCCGGTACTTCGACGCCGCGATCGCCCATCTCCAGCGGGTCCGCGAGGAGGAGGCCGAGCCGATCGAGGCCGCCGCCGCGCTGCTCGCCGAGGCGGTCGCGCAGGGCCGCCGGGTGTTCACCTTCGGTGCCGGGCACTCCTCGCTGCCCGCGCAGGACGTGGTCTACCGGGCGGGCGGACTGGTGCCGGTCAACCTGCTGAACGTGCCCGGGATGGCCGGGGTGACGGTGATGCCCGCGCCGCTGGCGAGCGCCCTGGAGCGGGTGTCCGGCCTGGCCACGACGAGCCTGGACCTCACCCCGGCGACGGCGGGCGACGTGCTCTTCGTGATCTCGCTGTCCGGCCGCCAGGTCATGCCGGTCGAGCTGGCCCGGTACGCGCGCGACCGCGGGCTGAAGGTGATCGGGGTCACCTCGCTCGCGTACCCGGGCGAGGTGCCCTCGGCGCACCCGTCGGGGACGTACCTGAAGGACAACTGCGACGTCGTGCTGGACAGCAAGATCGCGGTCGGCGACGGCGAGCTGACCCACCCGGGCGCCCGCACGACGTTCGGCCCGGTCTCGACGATCGTCACCAGCGCCCTGATGCAGGCCGTCGTCGCCTCCGCCGTGGGCCGCCTGGCGGAGGCGGCGCAGGCCGGCACCGCGGAGGCGCCGCCGCTGTTCCGCTCGGGCAACGTGCCGGGCGGGACGGAGTGGAACGTCCGGCAGATGAGCGACAACGCGGAACGGATCTTCTACACCTACTGAGCCGCACCCACGGCCCCCGGGCCGCTCCCGCCGGCCCCCGGGCCGCCCGCCGGACAACCACCGGGGGTTCCCGGCCATTGCGGGCCGGACGGCCGGGCGGCAGGCGTACCGGGGAGCCCGCCGGGGCAGGGAAGGGGTGCGACCGGAGCGACGGGTGGGGGCCGAACATGGCGTCTGGTGCGGGGCGTACCGGGTGGGTGCGGGAGCGGGACCTCCTGCCCGACCTCTTCTGGGCCGCCGACTCCGCCTCGCTGCACGGGCAGCACCGCTCGGTGGTGCTCTCCGCGTGGGAGCTGGTCCTGCTCCTCGTCGCCGCCGCGACCGGCTCGGCCGACGGCGAGGCGTGGGCCTGGCCGGCCGCCGTCGCCTACCTCGGCGCGATCGGGTTCGCCGTGGTGATCGGCCGGCAGAACCCGCAGGGCCTCTGGTACGAGGGCCGGGCCGCCGCGGAGTCGGTGAAGACGCTCGCCTGGAAGTTCGCCGTGCGGGCCGACGCCTACCAGCCGCCGCCGCGCGCCCTGCCGGACGCCGAGGGCCTGTACCGCTTCCAGCTCGGCCGGGTGCTGGGCGCCTTCCGCGGCGGCCCGGCGGTCGGGTCGCCGCCGGGCGCGGAACCGGGCAGGGAACCGCTCGCCGGGCCCGCCGGGATCACCGACGCGATGCGCGACCTGCGCGCGCAGCCGCTGGCCGTCCGCCGCGAGGTGTACCTGCGCGAGCGGATCGAGGTGCAGCACGCGTGGTACCGCTCGAAGTCCCGGTACTGCGCCCGGGCGGGCTTCTGGACCGGTGTGCTCGGCGTGGTGCTGCCCGCCCTCGGGCTGGTGCTCGCGGTGCTGCGGGCGCTCGGCGCGTTCACCTACGACGCGCTCGGCACGGTCTCGGCGGTGGCCGCGTCCGTCGCCGCGTGGGCGCAGCTGCGCCAGTACCGTCCGCTGGCCGCGGCGTACGGCCTCGCGGCCGACGAGCTGGACCAGATCCGGCGCCAACTGGCGGCGCTGGAGCTGGAGTCGGCGGACGCCGAGGAGATCTGGGCCCGGCTGGCCCGGGACGCCGAGGACGCGGTGTCCCGGGAGCACACCACCTGGCAGGCCCGCCGGGAGATCCGCACCACCACCGACCGGTGACCCCCCACCGGTGACACTCAGGAGGCAGGCGCGTGGCGTTACGAATGGTCAAGGCCCCGGGCGGACGCGCACTCGCCGTGGAGTCCCTGGGCGATCCGCGCGGCCGTCCGGTGTTCCTGCTGCACGGCATGCCGGGCAGCCGGGTCGGCCCGCACCCGCGCAGCACCGTGCTGTACCGGCTGGGGGTGCGCCTGATCTCCTACGACCGGCCCGGGTACGGCGATTCGACCCGGCAGGTCGGGCGGCGGGTGAGCGCGGCGGCGGCCGACGTGCGGACCATCGCGGACGACCTCGGCCTGGAGGCCTTCGCGGTGCTGGGCCGCTCCGGCGGCGGCCCGCACGCGCTGGCCTGCGCGGCGCTGCTGCCGGAGCGGGTGAGCCGGGTAGCGGTGCTGGTGGGGCTCGCGCCGCGCAACGCGACCGGCCTGGACTGGTACGCGGGGATGACCCCGTCGAACGTCCGCGCCTACCGGGAGGCGGAGCGCGGCCACGACCGGATCGCGGACACGATGGAGTTCCGCTCCCGCCAGATCAAGGACGACCCGGTCCGGCTGCTGAAGGGCCTGCGGCCCGAACTGTCGCCCGCCGACCGGATGGTGGTGGCCGACAGCGGGCTGCGGCGGATGCTGCAGAGCAACTACCGGGAGGCGTTCCGGCACGGCGCGGACGGCTGGATCGACGACGTACTGGCGTTCACCGCCGACTGGGGTTTCAAGTGCGAGGACATCGCGGTGCCGACCTGGCTGTGGCACGGCGCGGACGACCAGTTCTCGCCGGTCGAGCACTCCCGCTGGCTGGCCGACCACATCCCGGGCGCCGAGCTCTTCCTGGAGCCCGGCGCCGCGCACTTCGGCGCCTTCCGGGTGCTGACCACCGCCCTGGCCTGGGCCGCCGGCTAGGGCGTCAGGCCTTCACCGGCGTCAGGCCTTCACGGGCGTCAGCGGCTCGCCCCCGGCCAGCACCGCCAGGACGTTGTCCACGGCCAGCCCGCCCATCGCCTGACGGGTGGCCACGGTGGCGCTGCCGAGGTGCGGGGCCAGCACGGCGCGCTCCTGGGCGAGCAGGGCGGACGGCACCGCGGGCTCGTGCTCGAAGTTGTCGACGGCCGCGGCGAACAGCGCGCCGGACTCCAGGGCGGCCGCGAGCGCCTCCTCGTCGACCACGCCCGCCGTCATGCTCACCACGACGGCCCCGCGCGGCAGTCGCGCCAGCCGCCGGGCGTCCAGCAGGTGCCGGGTGGCCGCACCGAGCGGGCAGGTGACGACCAGCACCGTGGACGTCGCGAGCAGCTCGTCCAGCGGCTTCCACCGCGCGCCCTCGGCCCGCTCCGACGGCAGTTCGCTCCGGTTGTGGTAGCTCACGGGCATGTCGAAGCCGCGCGCCCGCCGGGCGACGGCCTGCCCGATCCGGCCCATGCCGAGGATGCCGAGCGGGGTGCCGGACAGCTCCATGCCGAGCAGGAAGTTCGGCGCCCACACCCACGGCTGCCCGGAGCGCAGCAGCCGTTCGCCCTCGCCGAGCCGGCGGGTGGCGGCGAGCAGCAGCGCCCAGGCCATGTCGGCGGTGGCGGTGGTGAGCACGCCGGGGGTGTTGGTGACGAGCACCCCCCGTTCGGCACAGGCCGCCACGTCGACGTTGTGGTAGCCGACGGCGTGGTTGGCGACGATCCGCAGCCGCGGCCCGGCGGCGTCGAGGAACTCGGCGTCCACCCGGTCGTCCAGGGTGGTGAGGACGGCCCGGCGGCCGGGCAGGGCGGCCAGCAGCTCCGGCCGGGGCATCGAGCGGTCGGAGTCGTGGCAGGTGGCGGCGTGGTGCGCGGTGAGCCGTTCGATCACCCCGGGCGCGAGGCGGCGGGTGACCAGGACCGGGGGCAGGGTAGTCATGGCTCCGGAGCGTACCCCGCCCCCCTGAACGTCCCTGCGAACGTTCCCCGACGCGTCACACCGGCTGCGGTTCCAGGTCCCGGTTGATCCGCTTCCAGCCGCGTGCCGACACCGTGTTGGGGTGCTCCTCGCCGAACTGCCGGATCAGCTCGGCGATCGAGCGGGCCCGCAGTTCCGCCGCCTGGCCGTGCCGCGCGGCCGCCCGCAGGGTGATCGCCAGGTTGGCCTCGCAGGCGACGGCGTCCGGGTGCCGGGGGGTGTAGCGGGCGCACAGGCCCTCGTAGGCGGCGCGGCCCAGCTCCTCGGCGCGCTGGGTCTGCCCGTCGTCGCCGTACGCGTTGGCCAGGTTGATCATCGCGTTGAGGGTGTAGGGGTGGTCCGGCCCGACGGAGCGGGTGAGCCCGTCGACGGTGGCCCGGCCGCGCTCGATGGCGCCCGGGACGTCGCCGCTGCCGCGCAGGTAGATGCCGAGGTTGTTGGCGCAGGCCAGGGTGAACGGGTGCTCGTCGCCGAACAGCCGCCGGTGGCCCTCGAACACGGTCGCGCACAGGTCCCGCGCGGTCTCCTTGTCGCCGGAGGCGCTGTGGTCGGCGGCCAGGTTGAGCGCGCAGGCGAGCGCGTCGGGGGCGTCGGCGCCGTAGCGCTCCAGGTAGCGCTCGTAGGTCTCCTTGGTGATCCGGCGGGCCTCGGCGAGCTGGCCGATCCGGCGCAGCGAGACGGCCAGCGACTTGGCGTTGCGCAGGTTCTCCGGCAGGTCGGGGTCGAGGACGTCGCCGAGGTCGGCGGTGACCTCCTGGAGGAGTTCCACCGAGCCCTGGTAGTCGCCGAGTTCGCGCAGGTCGCGGGCGAGGTTGGACTTGGTGGAGAGGGTGTAGGGGTGCTTGGCGCCGAGGACGGCGGTGCGCCGGTCGAGGGTCTCCTGGTCGAGTTCGCGGGCGAGTTCGCTCTCGCCGACGAGCCGGTAGTCGATCGCCAGGTTGTTGGCCATGGCGAGGGTGCGCGGGTGGTCGTCGCCGAACAGCTCGCGGAACTGGGAGAGGATCTCGCGGTCGAGTTCGAGGGCGGCCTGGAACCGGCCGAGGGCCCGGCGGTCGGCGCCGAGCGAGCCGGCCGTCATCAGGGTGTAGGCGTGGTGCTCGCCGAGCAGGCCGCGCTGGCGCTCCAGGGTGTCCTCGTCCAGGGCCAGGGCCTCGGCGTAGTTGCCCTGGGAGCGCAGGACGTTGGCGAGCTGGAAGCGCAGGAGGAGGGTCTGCCGGTCGCCCTCGCCGAGCTTGCGGGTCCACTCGGTGTCCAGGGCGTGGCCGAGGTCGCGGGCGCGGTCGAGCTCGCCGCGCTTCCACAGGTAGCGGACGCGGTCGATGAGCAGCTGGCGGGTGTCGGCCTCGTCGCAGTTGTGCGCCTTGGAGGGCGACAGGTGCGGCCAGATCTCGTCGAAGGCGGGCCAGTTGGCGGGGTCGTCGGTGTCGCCGAGGACGGGCCGGGCGCCGGTGAGGATGCGGTGCACCTCGTGGACGGCGACCTCCTGCTCCTCTTCGGTCATCTCGGCCCGGATCACGGCCTGGACGAGCCGGTGCACCTGGAAGCTGTTGCTGCCGGCGTCGACCTTGGCGAGCGCGTAGCGGCCGATGGCCTGGATGACCTTGCCCAGCATGAACTTGTCGCTGAGGTCGGCGTCGTACTTCACCAGCGCCCGGATCATCTGGTCGCTGTAGAAGAGGTTCATCGAGATCGGCTCGGGCGCGAAGAACGCGCACAGCTGGAGCAGCCGCACGGCGGCCGGGGACTGCTGGCGCAGCCGGCCGATGGAGACGTTCCAGGTGGCGCCGACCGGGGTCGGGTAGTCGGCGGGCCGGGCGACGGCCAGCGCGCGGGCGGCCTCGGCGTGCAGCTGGGTGACGTACGTCTCGACCGGGGTGCCGGTGGTGTCCAGCCACGCGGCGGCGACCTCGACGGCGAGCGGCAGGTCGCCGACGGCCTCGGCGACCCGGTCGGCGTCCGCCCGGGACAGGCCGCGGGCGCGCCGGCACAGGTGCTCGACGCTCTCGCCGCGGGTGAAGACGTCGACCTCCAGGGCCTCGGCGTGCCCGGTCCAGGCCTGGTTGCGGGAGGTCACCAGGATGTGGCCGGAGCCGCCGGGGAAGAAGCGGCGGATCTCGGACGGCTCGTCGGCGTTGTCGAAGATCAGCAGCCAGCGCGCGGTGGGCCGGCCCAGGCGCAGTGCCTCCCGGGCGGCCTCGGCGGCCTCGGTGACGGAGTCGCCGACGCGCAGGCCCAGGCGCCGGGCCAGTTCGGCGAGGGCGGGGGCGACGAGCTCGGTCTGCTCGGCGTCGATCCACCACACCAGGTCGTAGTCGGACATGAACCGGTGCGCGTACTCCAGGGCGACCTGGGTCTTGCCGACGCCGCCGAGCCCGTACAGCGTCTGCGGGGTGGGCAGGACGGCCGCCATGCCGCCCCGCAGCTGGTTGCGCAGCTGCTCCAGGACGGCGGCGCGGCCGGTGAAGGACGGGTTGCGCGGCGGGACGTCCCACACGGCGGGCTTGCTGCCGGGGAAGCGCGGCCCGCCGCCGTTGCCCTCCGGCAGGGCGGCCTCGCCGCGGCCGAGCGCGCGCAGCAGCGTCTGGACGGACTGCGCCTCGTCGCGGCCGACCAGGTCGACCGGGTTGCGGTTGCTGAACGGCGCGGTGAGCCGCACGTCGCCGACCCGGACGGGCACGAGCTGGCGGCGCGTCCCGGACGGGTCGGAGCTGACCACGGACTCCCACAGGGCCCGGGCCTGCGGGGAGCGCTGGTAGGCGGGCGAGAGCACGGCGACCGTCCGGTAGGCGGCGTCGATGCCGCGCTCGGTCTCCTCGCGCGGGTCGGTGCCGGCGCTGAGGTCCCGCGGCAGCACCCGGAAGCCGGCCCGGGTGAGGACGGACTCGATCCAGTCCGCCCACATCCGGTCCTCGGGCACGTACGACAGGTAGAGGTCGGCGGGCACGGAGGGGCGGCGGCGGGTGAACGCGTCGACGTAGCGCAGCCGCACCTCCTCGTCCACCGCCGGCAGGTTGGTGACCCGGCCCTCGGTGATGACGGAGGTCAGCCGCTCGCACGCGGCGAGCATCGAGGTGGGCGTGCCGGGCTGGTCGCCGAAGGTCGCGAGGATCTCCTCGTAGGCGTAGAACGGCCGGTACGGGATCTCCACCGAGCCCCAGTACTGGGCGAGTTCCTCGCCGCCCAGGCCGGCCGGCAGCCCGTCGAAGCGCACCCGGGCGAGGGCGCGGCCGGCGTCCGCCTTCTCCTTCTCGCCCTCGTCGATGCGCATCGGGACGGGCAGGATGCGGATGCCGCGCTCGCGGTAGCGGTCGTGGATGTGCTGGGCGATCCGGGAGGCGCCGTCGATCGACTGGTCGCTGAGGGTGAAGCAGACGACGAGGTCGTCGGGCATCTGCACGGTGCAGATCTCGGCGATGTCGGACAGGCCGGTGCGGGAGTCGATCAGGACGTAGTCGTAGCGCTTGGCCATGTCGGCCTTGAGGGCGTCGAAGAACTGCCCGCCGTCGAACCGGTCGTAGAAGATGTCCCAGTCCAGGTGGGTGACGGCCTCCGAGTAGTCCCGGTTGAACTGGCCGGCGGAGAGGAAGTCGAGGCTGCCGCCGCGCGGGAACAGCGGCCAGGACAGCGACAGGGCGTGCGGGTGGACGCGGGCGAAGTCGAGGTGCCAGCCCTCGGCGTGCTCGACCGGGCGCAGCGCCTCCTCCCGGTACTCGGCGATCAGGTCCATCATGCCGGTGGTGCCGGCGAGGGAGGCCGGGTCGAGGAAGGGGTGGAAGAACTTGGCCAGGCCGGGCGCCTCCAGGTCCCAGTCGACGGTGAGCACGCGGTAGCCGTTGGCGGCCAGGATCCAGGCCGTGTTGGCGAGCGCCATGGTGCGGCCGGTGCCGCCCTTGTACGAGTAGAACGTGATGATCCGCCCGCCGCGGTCCTGTTCCTGCGCCCGGCCGCGGGCCTCGCGCTGCGCGGCCAGGTCGGCGGCGGTGAGCCCCCCGAGGCGGAGGTTCCTGGTGGTGTTGTCACTCATCTGGGTCCTCCCACGGGCGCCGTCCCGTAGCCGGGGTCGTCGTCGGTGTCGTCGCGGTCTGGGTGGTCGTCGCGGTCGGTGGGGCCAGGTCCGAAGGGGTCGGGTTCGCGCCGGAACGCGTCCCGCAGGTTGGGCCGCGGCGCCGGGGGGTCGTCCGGCTCGGCCCGGGTGCGGCTCTCGAAGGCGTACTTGGCCTTCATCGCGGCCCGGGGCAGCGCGTCGTCGAAGTCGTCGAGGCTGGTGAGCCCGGCGGTGCCGGTCGCGCCGAGGAAGCTCGGGCGGCTGGCCCGGCGGGTGATCCGCAGCGTGCGGTCGCTCAGTTCGCCGAGCTCGCCCTCGCGTTCCTGGCACTCCGGGTCGTCCATGTTCCACGGCTCCAGGACGCCCACCCAGGTGGCGTCCGAGCGGTCGAAGCGCCGGACCAGCTCGCGGCGGCGCTCGTCGCACAGCGCCCAGCGGTCCAGCAGGAGCAGGCCGGGCGCGGCGGCCTCGCCGCCGATGATCGCCTCGGCCTCGTCGTCGAACTCGTGCACGGTCGGCTGGAAGCCCAACTGCCGCGCGAGGCGCACCGCGTGCTGGGCGATCGGGGAGCCGGAGGGGCGGTAGGGGTGCCAGTCGGTGCGCTTGGCGCCGTAGTAGTCGGGGCTGCGGTCCTCGGGCAACTCGCCCTGGTGGTAGGAGAGGACGGAGATCCGGAGCTGCTTGGTGGGCGCGGTGACGTTGAACGCGCTGGGCAGGGCGTTGAAGTCCAGCCGCCGCCCGACCGGGATCACCGTCTCCTCGGCGACCTGCACGATCCGCGCGGCCAGCCGGTGCACGGCCAGCTCGTAGGCGGCGCGGAAGTAGGTGAGCTTCATCAGCGCGTACAGGCCCTCGGTGGCGTAGTCCGGCCCGAAGCTCGTGTGGTTGAACTGGAGGTCGCCGGCCACCCTGGGCAGTTTGTAGCGGCTCATCGGCGCCCATAAGACCGGCACGATCCCGCTGGTGCGCTCGGAATCGAGGTTCGCCGGATAGACCGGCCGCCGGGTGAAGGCGTGCCACTCCTGGCCGCACGGAACGCTGTTGAAGTACCGCGGCGAGTACAGCGGCACGAACACCCGGCAGTTGGCCAGCTCCTCCGACAGCCGCTCCGCCCACAACTCGCCCTGGTGCATGGACTCGTCCATGAACCCCACCGGCACCCCGGCGGGCACGGTGGTCAGTTGGAGCACCGCCTCGCACAGGTCCCGGTACAGCTGGCGCACCCAGTGGTTCGGATCCCCGGCACCGCGCGCGCCCGACCTCGGGGTGTGGGCGTAGGAGAGGAAGAAGTACGGCCTGGCGTCGTCCTCGTCCCAGCCCCGGTCGTTCACACGCGCCTCCCCCGGGCCCGCCGGCAACCTGTTCCCCGCAGCCCCCGTGCGCGGGGCTTCAGTGTAGGAACGACTGGCACCCCAATGGAATAGCACAACGACTCGCACGAATTGACATGACCGAAACGACGTGCTGGTCAGCTCTGCTTGAGGGAGTCCAGATCGATGATCCGATCAGCGGGCGGGAGGCTGACGGTGACGGGGGCGTCGTAGTCCGAGAAGTCCATCGTGGTGCCGTCCGAACTCCCGCCCACGTGCGGCGACTCGACCCGGAGGGGCCGCGCGGGCCCGTCCGTGGCGACGTACCCCTCGAACGATCCGTCCTTGGACGAGGTCGCGAGGATCCCGGCGGCCTTCCGCCCGTCCACGGTCGCGGTCCCCTCGGACGCGACGTCCTTGTACCAGTCGCCGTCCCCGAAGACGGGCGTGCTCTTGAGGTCGCAGAACGTGGTGACGGTCTGCAGGTCGTCCCCGTCCTTGATCCGCAGCCAGTGGTCCTTTCCGGCCGCCATCGCCTTGTCCCCGCCGAGCCTGGCCAGCAGCCGCTCGTCCTCCTTGAACAGCGTCTGCCCGCCGCTGCGCAGCAGCTCGGCCTTCCCCTGGTCCCCGAAGTCGAACGACCCCGTGCAGTCCCCGCCGGCCGCGGCCGACACGGCGAAGGTCATCTTCTGCCCCGAGTCGCTCTCGCTCCCGGTGATCTTCACCGACGCGGCCTGGGCGAACTGCTTGTGCCCCTGCTCCAGCACCGTCCCGGCACTCATGGCCGGTTCGTCACCGCTCCCGCACCCGGCAAGCCCGGCCAGGGCCAGCACGACCCCGCCGACCACAGCAGCCCGCTTGACACCCACGTCGAACCCTTCGCACAACGAACACCTGCGCGGATCCTACGCGCGGGCCCGCCCGGAACGGCGAGCGAGCCCGTGTGCCGTTGGCGACAGTCGGACGGCTCAGGACCGGGATCGGCGCAGGACGTGTTCGGCCAGGTCGACGGCCTCCCGGAGGGAGATCAGGCGGCAGTGGGCAGTGCCGATGCGGCGGGTGGTGAGGGTGGTGGAGGCGGCGAGGACCCGGGCTCCCAGGTCGGCGAAGTGGAGGTCGTCGAGGTCCGGGGCCTTGAAGGTGGTCCAGCCGTCCGGGCCGACGCAGCGGTACTCGCGCTGGGGGACGTCGGGCATCCGCAGGTCGGCGAGGTGGAAGCCGGTGAAGCGGGCGATCGGGACGCCGATCATCAGGACCTGGGCGTCGAGGTCGTAGAGGCGGCCCAGCGGGGAGTCGGGGCCGAGGTGGGAGGTGAGCGGGTGGTGCGCGGTGATCGCCCGGGCGTGCTTGCCGACGGCCGCCCAGGACGTCTGGGGGTGGTCGCTGCGCCGGGCACGCCGATGCGTGCGGATCGTCTCCGAGAGCGTCCCCATGGTCGGCGAGCACGGCGTACTGGCCGGATCGAACGGGAGCATCCGGTCGAGGTGCTCGGCCCGGCGCTCCGGAGAGAGCCCGGCGGTCTCGGCCCGGTGGATCCGGGAGGTGGCCGAGTTCTCCGGGGTCGCCGTGTAGGCGACGAGGGTGCCTTCCCCCTCCTCGTCCCGCAGGGCTTCGAGCAGGGCCTCGACCACCGTCGTCGCGCCGCCGGGCACCGGGCCGAGCGCACGCAGGGACGCCTGGACGTGGAGCACCGCACCCGCGCGGACTCCGATTTCGGTGAATTCACGGGCGAGCAGGGCGAGTGGTGCGGCGGCGACGCTGCCGGCGCGGGATTCGGTGAGGATGACGGTACCCCGGGATCATGGGCCCCGGGTGAGGGAGCCCCGGGGCGGGTGGATGGTGGTCAGACCGCGGCGTGTTCCCGCCGGGCCCGATCGGCCGCCCGTTCGGCCGCCGCGGGCAGCGGTACGGCCAGCCAGGGGGCCACGGTGGCACGCATGCCGTCGGCGAAGCGCAATCCGAGCGCGGTCAGCGCGCCCGAACCGGCCAGCCGCTCGACGGCTTCCGCGGTGTACCGCCGCCACAGCGCGAACTCGCGCCGGGCTCGGTCCGCGGCCTCGCCCGGCAGCCCGTCGTAGGCGAGCGTGCGGGTGCCCCAGTACTCCGTGACCGCCAGGTGGGCGTACGTTCCCTGGAGCAGGCCCTCCAGCGGCCGGGGGTCGGGCCGCCAGGGCGCGAAGTACAGCGTGTCGTCGCCTCGGTCGTACAGGTCCGTGAGGTCGAGCACCGCGCCCAACTTCACGTGCTGGAACTCGTGGGCCAGCAGGAGGGCGAGCGTCGGCGCCGTCGCCGGGCGGGCGATGCCCACCGCGCCGAAGGCCTGCCGGGCCGCCGAGCTGACGTCCCGGCCCGCGGGGCCCGGCCGCAACGGGGTCACCGTCGTGAGGCCGGCCCGGATGCCCTCCGCGTACCCGGGCAGGTCCCGCCCGAGCAGTTCCCAGGACTCGCGCAACGCACCCGTCCAGTCGAGGAGTTCGCCGCCCGAGAGACGGGCCGACACCGCGTGGGCGTGGCTGTCGCGCAGCGGGTCGACGTCCTCCAGCGCGACCGTCCACCCGCCCGCCAGCCGGACCCGCCGCAGCGGCTCGTCCAGCAGGGTGCGGACGGTCCCGTCGGAGGCGCGGACGGAGAGGCCGTCCGCCGTGCCCGTCACGACGGCCTCCCCGTCCGGGAGGGCGAGGCGCCCGAGCGTCGGCAGGTGCAGCCACCCGCCGCGCACCGGCACGGCCACCGCGTCGCCCCGGGCGGCTCGCACCGCGGCGGCCGCGGCGAGCGCGGCCAGCGGCCCGAGCCCGGTGCCGAGGTCCCCGGCGAGCCGCCGGGCGGCCCAGGCGCGCGCGTACGGGTGGGCGAGGACGGCGTCGACGGCGGCGGGGGCGGCGACGTCCAGCGCGGCCAACAGTGACCACGCCTCGGCCCGCCCCTGTCCGGAGGCGTCCCAGGCGGCGGCCAGCATCGCCCGGGTGAGGGCGAGTTGGGAGCGGCCGAGGGCGTGGACGGTGTCCGCGCTCCCGTAGCCCCGGGCGAGCTCGTCGAGCTGGTGGTCGGCGAGCGCCGCCGGCACGACCGGGGCGGCGTTCTGCGCAGGGACGGCCACCGCACCGCCGTACGCCGCCACGCCGTTGATGAGCGCCATGAGGTCCCCGCAGTAGACGGAGGGGTTGTCGAAGCCGCCTCCCCCATCGTCGCTCCGATAGCGGTGGGCGTACAGACCGCCTCCGCAGCTCCGGACGACGGGGCAGGTGCGGCAGGTGCCGCAGAGGCCGGCGAGACCGGACTGGCGGGCGGCGACGCCGGGGTGCCCGGCGAGGTCGTCGAGGGTGTGCTCGAAGACGTTCAGCCCGGTGGCGGGGGCGCCGTCGTACGCGGTCTTCAGGCTGTCGGCCTGCTCGAACGTACCGTCCGTCTCCAGCACCGCGAGGTCGGAGGGCTCCAGGCCGAGCGACTCGGTGAGGCTGGAGAAGCCGCGCCGCGTCCGGTGGACGGACTCGAAGGTCCGCACGGCGAACGGCCGCCGGTCCGCCTCCCACAGCTCGTGGACGGCGAGCAGCCAGTCGGCGTACGGGGTCGGCCCGAGCGTGGAGGGACGTTTCGGCGGGTCGTCCCAGGTGGCGTGCGGGAGCAGGAAGTCGACGGCGGGTGGCTGGAGTTCGACCAGGGCCCGGTAGACCGCGACCGGATCGTTCTCGACGTCGATCGTGCACAGCAGTCCGGCGAACAGGTGCCGGTACGCGGGCTCGCGCAGCAGCGCGACGGCCCGCAGGACCTGCGGGTGGCTGCTGCGCCCGTCGGCGAAGCGCCGGTGGCGGTCGTTGGCCGCGCGGTCCCCGTCGAGCGAGATGCCGACGCGGACGCCCAGTTCGGCGAACAGCTCGCAGAAGGCGCGGCTCAGCAGCACGCCGTTGGTGTGGATGCGCAGGTCGAGGGCGCAGCCGGGCGGGAGCGCCGCCCGGAGCTCCTCGGCGGCGCGGCGCAGCCGGTCCGGGCCGGCGAGCAGGGGTTCTCCCCCGTGCAGGACGACCCGGACGGCGGGCAGCCGGTGGGCGGCCGCGTGCTCGCCGATGCGTTCGGCGGCCTTGGCCAGGATCTCGTCACCGACGGTTTTCGGCCGGGTGCGCCAGCTGCTGTCGGCGTGCTCGTAGACGTAGCAGTGGTCGCAGGCGAGATCGCACCGGCTGTGCATCTTGACCACGAATTGCGTCAGGGGAATTCGCGTCGTCATGGTCTGACTCGAAGGGTCGGTCTCGGCCCGCCGGTCAGATCGAGGAGTTGAAGGCCGCGACCGGCACGAGGCCGGATTCCGCGCCGGGGAGTGCGCGCCGCAGGCTCTCGGCGAGCTCTTCCGCGCCCAGCGCGGCCAGATCGGCGAGGGAGGGGCGCTCCGGCGTCTCCTGAGGGTCAGTCAGGTTGCCGGCCGGCCTGATGCTGGTTACCGGTGTCATATTCGTTTCCTTAGGCGCGGTTACGACCTGCCGAGGGTGGGTAAGCCACCCGGTTGCGACCAATGTAGTGCCCGCGAGGCACCAGCGCGGCACCTTGCGGTTTCGCGTTGGTGTCCGCAACGGCCCGACACCGTGCGGTGGCGCGTGGGACGCCGAGAATTCACCCGTTCGGCGGTCGCGCACTTCGCCGTGGCGCGCGCCGAAGCGGGATTCTTCGAGCCGCCGTTCGAATCGACCGGTCATCCCCCACCCGGTTCGCGGACGGACCGCACCACTTCCGCCGTGAACTCCAGACCGTAGTCGGTGAGTTCGCCGCTCGCCAAAAGTGTCTCACCCGCCGAGAGCGTGTGCGCCCGCCAGCGCTCGCACTCCCGCTCCGCACGCTCGCGGCCGGCCCCCGAGGCGGCCTCGGTCCGCCAGAAGTCGGCCACCCCCAGGTGCGCGTACGTCCCCTGCAGCAGCGCGCCGACCGGGCGCAGGTCGGGCCGCCAGGGAGCGTGGTAGACGGCGGCGCCGTTGGGCCGGTGGAGCGGCACGAGGTCGAGCAGCGCGCCGAGTTGGACATGCAGGAACTCGTGCACCAGGGCCAGCGCCAGCAGCACCGGATCGTCCGGCAGCGAAGCCGCCACCGCGCCGTACGCGCGCCGGGCGGCCGCGCTCACCGCCTCCCCGCCGGGAGCCGGCCGGAGCGGGACGATCGTGGTGACACAAGCGGCAACAGCCTCCGCGTGCCACCGGTGCCGCCGCACCAGAATCCCCCACGCATCCGCCAACCGCACCTCCCACACGGCCAGTTCGGAAGGCGTCAGGGGCCCGGCCGGCGGCCGCCCGTAGTCCACCCGGTGCGGCCCGACGTGGTCGATCACCGGAGCCCAGCGCAGCCCGTCGCACTCCAGAGCCAGCGGACGCCCGGCACCGAGCCGCACGAACTCACCCAGCCCACCCAACTGCACATCCTCACCAGCCGCCAGGCCGCGCAGGCAGTCGGCCGCCCAGGCGTCCAACTCCGGTCGCAGCAGCACCTCTTCCCACCGCACCCGGTCCGCCCGCTGCAGCGCGCGCACCTCGGCGTACGCCGCGTGGTACCCGTCGTCCTCCGGAGCCGCCCGGCGCAGCGCCACCAGCAGCAGAGCCCGCTTGCTCAACTGCCCCGCACGCAGGAGCCGAACAGCCCCCGCCCCTCCCCGCCCACCCGCGATCGCCCGAAACGTGGCCCGGTCCACCCCGTGCCGGGGCAACCCGTCCGCCCCCCGCGCGCCCGGCACCCCGACCGCCAGAGCCTCACCCGTACCCGTCACCGCAACGTCCTCCCAGTCCGATACCACCCGGCGGCAGTCTCACCCCCTGGCAGACGGGAAACGCCGCCAACAGCCGCACATAACCCAAATGGCCGAAGCACCCCCTCCCCAACTGACCCACCCCCCTCAACCACCTCCACCCGCCGCACCAACGCACGCACCCAAACCACCCACCTTCCCCCTCCCCCCACAGGCGAGAGGGTCGGGCTGCGGGAGGGGGTGGCGGAGGGGGTGGCCGCGGAGAGGGGCGTGACGGGTGATTTTCAGACTGCCAACGGTCTTAACC
>NZ_JBHVPD010000065.1:0-61130 GCF_042887525.1 Kitasatospora sp. NPDC057936 | reverse complement strand
GGGCCGGGGCTGCGGGGGCGCCGCCGGCGGGCGGGAAGCTGCGCGGGATCGGCCACGCGCCCGGCGCGGGGGCGGCGGGCGCCGGAGGGGCTGCGGGGGCGGGGGCCGGGGCTGCGACCGGGGCCGCCTGGACAGGTGCAGGAGCCGGAGCCGGGACGTCCGCTGCGGGCGGCGCCACCACCGGTGCTGCCACCGATGCTGCCACCGCGGGGGCGGCCATCACGGGCGCGGCCGTGCCCGGCACCGCCATCGGCCCGGCGAAACCGCCCGCCGCCGCCCGCCGCTCCAGCTTGTCGAGCCGTGCCTGGAGCGACAGCTCGTCGCTGTAGGCGCCGGGCAGCATCACGCGGGCGCAGATCAGCTCCAGCTGGAGCCGGGGGGCCGCGTTGCCGCGCATCTCGGTCAGCCCGGTGTTGACGATGTCGGCGGCCCGGCTGAGCTCGGCCGCCCCGAAGGCGTCCGCCTGGGCCTGCATCACGGCGACGCGGTCGGCGGGGGCGTCGATCAGCCCCTTCTCACCCGCCTCCGGCACGGTGGCGAGGATCACGAGGTCACGCAGTCGCTCCAGCAGGTCCGTGACGAACCGGCGCGGGTCGTGCCCGCCCTCGACCACCCGGTCGATCACCTGGAACACCGTCGCGCCGTCCTGCGCGGCGAAGGCGTCCACCACCTCGTCCAGCAGCGCCGAGTCCGTGTACCCGAGCAGCGCCGTCGCCATCTGGTACGTCACGCCGCCCTCGGTGGCGCCGGCCAGCAGCTGGTCCATGACCGACATCGAGTCGCGCACGGACCCGGCGCCGGCCCGGACGACGAGCGGGAACACCGCGTCCTCGACCTGGATGCCCTCCCGGCCGCAGACCTCGGCCAGGTAGTCGCGCAGCGTGCCGGGCGGGACCAGCCGGAACGGGTAGTGGTGCGTCCGGGACCGGATCGTCCCGATGACCTTCTCCGGCTCGGTGGTCGCGAAGATGAACTTGAGGTGCTCCGGCGGCTCCTCCACCACCTTGAGCAGCGCGTTGAACCCGGCCGAGGTCACCATGTGAGCCTCGTCCAGGATGAAGATCTTGTACCGGCTGTGCACCGGCGCGAAGAACGCCCGCTCGCGCAGCTCGCGCGCGTCGTCCACACCACCGTGCGACGCGGCGTCGATCTCGATCACGTCGATCGACCCGGGCCCGCCCGTGGCGAGGTCCCGGCAGGACTGGCACTCGCCGCAGGGCGTCGGCGTGGGCCCCTGCTCACAGTTCAGACAGCGGGCCAGGATGCGTGCGCTCGTCGTCTTCCCACAGCCGCGCGGCCCGCTGAACAGGTACGCGTGGTTGACCCTGTTGTTGCGCAGGGCCTGCTGGAGCGGAGCGGTCACGTGCTCCTGCCCGATGACCTCCGCGAAGGTCTCGGGGCGGTAGCGGCGGTACAGGGCTAGGGACACACCCCCGACGATATCGGGACGGACCGACAAACGCGGCACCCCTCGTCCCACCCGCAGCCCCTTGGAAGGCCCTCCGGGAACGCAAAGACCCCCCGTGCACCCGCCAGAGCCCTCCTACCCTTGCTGCCTTCCGGCCCTGGGGGGGTTCAGAGAGATAACGCCACACGAGGGGCTGCCCCCAACACTACCGGATCCCAGCCCCGACGATCCACAGGCCACCCCCACCTCCCCACCTCGGGATAGCTGGTCGCGAGCACCCCAAAACATGTACTAAGCTCTCCCACGGAGGATTCGCCTAGAGGCCTAGGGCGCACGCTTGGAAAGCGTGTTGGGGGCAACCCCTCACGAGTTCGAATCTCGTATCCTCCGCCTCTGCCAGCCATGGCAGCACGAAGGCCCGGACCGCATCACGCGGCCCGGGCCTTCGTCGTTCCCGGGTTCCGGTCCCGGCCTCAGTCGGGTTCTCCGACCGCCACCGCGGCGGTCTCCGACATCGGGCTGCTCTTGCCGCAGTGGTCGGTCATGCGGCGGGGGAATCCGCTCCGGGTGGGGGTGGCAGGAACTCGGTGAGGGTGGCGTCGGCGGCGGTGAGGGCCTGCGGGCCGGCGCTCAGGGAGTTGTGGACCAGGGACACGGTGGCGTCGTCGATGCCGCAGAACTCGGATATGCCGACCCGGAGCTGGCGGTCGAGCAGGGTGTCCCAGCCGCGTTGGGCGAATTCCTCGCGGGCGTAGCTGGAGAGGCCGAGCCAGAGCATCCGTTTGGCGCCCAGTCGGGGGCGGCTGCGGCCGTAGGCGAAGCCGTAGTTCCAGACCCGGTCGATCCAGCCCTTGAGGATGGCCGGGAGTCCGAACCACCAGACCGGGAAGACCACGACCACGACGTCGGCGGTGACGATCCGGTCCATGTGGGCGCGGACCTCGGGCGAGTACCGCTTCTCCCGGTCCGTCCAGTCCGGCTCGTCCTCGGGGCCGGTGCGCGGGTCGAAGTCCTCGGCGTAGAGGTCCAGCAGGTCGACGGTGTATCCGGCGGCGGCCAGGCGTTCGCGGGTGCGGTGGGCGATCCGTGCGGTGAGGGAGTCGCCGCGCGGGTGGGCGAGGACCAGCAGGGCGTGCTGCGCCATGGCGGTCAGCCCTCCAGCCGGACGAGCATCTTGCCGGTGTTGGCGCCGCGCAGCACGCCGAGGAACGCGGCCGGCGCCTGGTCGATCCCCTCGAGGACGGTCTCGGCGGAGCGGAGCGTGCCGTCGGCGAGCCAACCCGCGGCACGCTCGATCCACTCGGGGAAGAGGTGGAACTGGTTGCTGACGAGCATGCCCCGCAGGGTCAGTTCCTTGGCGACCGCCCGGAACAGGTTGTCGGGGCCGGGAGCCGGCACGGTGTCGTTGTAGCCGCTGATGGCGCCGACCAGGGCGATCCGGCCGCCGCTGCGCATCGCGCCGATGGCCGCCCGCAGGTGGTCGCCGCCGACGCTGTCCAGGTACACGTCGATACCGTCCGGCGCGGCCTCGGCGAGTTGCTCCTCCAGCGAGCCCGCCCGGTAGTCGATCGCGGCGTCGTACCCGAAATCCGTCACCAGCTTCTCCGCCTTCTCCGGGCCGCCGGCCGAGCCGATCACCCGAGAGGCCCCGAGCCGGCGGGCCAGCTGGCCCGCGATGCTGCCCACGGCGCCGGCGGCGGCGGAGATGAAGACCACATCCCCCTCGCGCACCGGGGCGGTCACGGTCAGCGCCGCGTACGCGCTCAGGCCGGTGGTGCCCAACGCACCCAGGTACGCCGACGCCGGGGCGATGCCGGTGTCGACGACGGTCGCGGCCGAGGCGTCCAGCACCGCGTGCTCGCGCCAGCCCAGCCAGTGGAAGACGGTCGCGCCGACCGGCACCGCGGCGGAGCGCGAGGCGATCACCACGCCGACCGCGCTGCCCTCCAGCGCCTCGCCGAGCCGGAACGGCGGGAGGTACGAGGGGGCGTCGTCCATCCGGCCCCGCATGTACGGGTCCACCGACATCCAGGTGTTGCGGACGACGATCTCGCCCTCGGCCGGCTCCGGCAGCTCGGTGCGGACCAGCTCGAAGTTGTCCGCGGTGGGCTCGCCGGCCGGACGCGAGGCGAGGTGGATCTCGGCGGAGACGATGGTGCTCCGGTTCGTGGTCTGGTTCGTCATGGTGGGCTTCCTCTTCCGTTCCGCGGGGCCGTTCTCGGTCACGGGGACGACTCTGCCGGGGGCCGCGCACGATCGGCTGACGGTCCACGCACGGGCTCGCACGAAGGCTTGTTCAGGGCTGGAGTTAACGTGGCGTCATGCGCTTCGAGGTGTTGGGTCCACTGCAGGTCCGTACCGACGCGGGGGATCCGGTCACCGTCCGCGAGCCGAAGGTCCGCACCCTGCTGGCCGATCTACTGGCGCACCACGGGCAACCGGTCCCGACGGACCGCCTGGTCGACGACCTGTGGGGCGAGGCCTTGCCCGGAAACCCGGCCAACACGCTCCAGACCAAGGTCTCGCAGCTGCGCCGGGCCCTGGAGTCGGCCGAGCCCGGCGGCCGGGAGCTGGTCGTCCACCGGCCGGCCGGCTATCTGCTGCAGGTGCCGCAGGAGGCGGTGGACAGCGCCCGGTTCGCCGACCTGATCATTCGGGCACGCCGCACCGCGGACCCGCGGGCCCGGGTCCCGTTGCTCTCGGACGCCCTGGCACTGTGGCGCGGGCTGGCCTTCGCCGAGTTCCGCGACCACCAGTTCGCCGCGGCGACCGCCACCGGGCTTGACGAGCAACGGCTGACCGCCCTGGAGGACCTGGCCGACGGGCGCCTGGAGCTGGGCGACCACCTGGCGCTGGCCGACGAGTTGGGCGATCTCACCCGGGACCATCCGCTGCGGGAGCGACTGCGGGGGCTACACATGCGCGCGCTCTACCGCTCGGGCCGGCAGACCGAGGCGCTGGCCGGCTACCGCGCGCTGACGGAACGCTTGGCCGAGGAACTCGGGCTGGACCCTGGCCCCGAGCTGGTCGCCCTGCACAGCGCGATCCTCCGGCAGGACCTGGCACCGACGCCCTCCCCAGTCACCCTCGCCGCTCCCCCGCCCGACCGGCCCGACCCGCCACGCACCAACCTGCCGGCCGGGTTGACCGATCTGATCGGGCGAGGCCGGGACCTCGCCCGGATCGGCGAACTACTCGAAGCCGGGCGATTGGTGACCCTCACCGGGCCCGGCGGAGCCGGCAAGACCCGACTCGCCCTGGAAGCCGCCCGGGCCGGCGACGCGTCCTCCTTCCCCGACGGGGTCTGGCTGGTCGAACTCGCCGCCGAAACGGGCGGGAACACCGGCACGGCCGAGGTGGCCTCGGCCGTGACCGCCGTACTGGGCATCCGCGACCACGCCGGCGCCGGTCCGCCACCCGGCCCGGCAGTGGACCGGCTCACCCACGCACTCGGCCCCCGGCGCACGCTGCTGGTCCTGGACAACTGCGAGCATGTCGTCGAGCCGGTCGCCGAGCTCACCGAGCGGCTGCTGCGGCACGCGCCCGGCCTGCGCGTCCTGGCCACGAGCCGGGAGCCGCTGGCGGTCTCCGGCGAGACGCTGCACGCGGTCGAGCCGCTGCCGGAGCCCGATGCGGTCCGGCTCTTCGCGGCGAGGGCGGCGGCCGCCGCCCCGGGATTCGCCCTCGGCCCTGCCAACGCCGACGTCGTGGCCCTGATCTGCGAGCGCCTCGACGGGATCCCGCTGGCGCTGGAGCTCGCCGCCGCCCGGGTCCGGACACTGGGCGTCCACGAACTGTCCGAGCGCCTGGCCGACCGGTTCCGGCTGCTGAACGCGGGGCGGCGGACCGCCCCCGCCCGGCAGCGGACCCTGCGCGCGGTGATCGACTGGAGCTGGGAGCTGCTGACCGACCCCGAGCGCGCCGTACTGCGCCGACTGGCCGTCTTCGCGGGGGGCTGCACATTGGCCGCCGCCGAGGAGATCTGCTCCGCATCGGACGTACCCGCCGACGCCGTCCTCGACGTGCTCACCCGCCTGGTGGACCGCTCGCTGGTCACCGCGCTGGACGACGAGGACGGCCCGAGATACAGGATGCTGGAGTCGGTCGCCGCCTACAGCCTCGAACAGCTCGACGATGCAGGAGAGTTGCGGCTCACACGCGAACGGCACCGGATTCACTACACCGAGCTGGCCGAACGGGCGCAGCCGTGGCTGTACGGCCCCGACCAGCGCCGATGGCTTCGTCGACTCGACCACGAGAGCACCAATCTGCGCGCCGCACTCGCCGACGCGGCCGCCGACGGCGACGCCGCATCGGCCGTGCGGCAGGTCAACGCACTGGCCTGGTACTGGTTCCTGCGCGGACGGCTCGGCGAGGCCCGGCGTTCGTTCGGTCTGGCGCTCGACACCGGCCCGCTCGGTCGCGAGGACGGCTCCGCGACGCATGACTCCACGGCCCGGGCCGACGCGCTGGTCAGGCAGGCGGCGTTCGCCCTGCTGGCCGGCGACCGTACGCTACCGAACCAGCCGATCAACGGTGCGGGCACCCGGGCCCGGTGGTTCCTGGCCCTCGCCCGGTGCGGCTTCGCGGAGGCGTCCGACGAGGAGCTCACCGCCAGACTGGTGGCCGAGTTCCGCGCCGCCGACGACCGTTGGGGCATCGCCGCGACCCAGAGCACCCTCGCCAGCCTGGCCATGTACCGGGGCGACCTGGCCGGCCTGAGGCGGCACGCCGTCGACGGCACGGAACGCTTCGCCGAACTCGGTGACCGATGGGGACAGCTGCGGGCCGCCGAACAGCTGGGCGTGCTGGCCGAGATCGCCGGTGACTACCAGGAGGCCGCCCGGCTGCACCGCGACGGCGTGCGCATCGCGGAGGAACTGGAACTCTGGACGGACGTCTCGTTCTTCCTGTCCAGGCTCGGCCGGATCGCCCTGCTCACCGGCGAGTTCGGCCCTGCCGGGGAGTTCCACGAGCGGGCGCGGCGGCTGGCCGCCGAGCAGTCCCACCGGCCCGCGGAGCAGTTCGCCGAGACCGGGCTCGCCCTCGGGGCCCGCCGGCAGGGCGAGCTCGATGCCGCCGAGGCGCATCTGCGTCCCTGGCTGGAGTGGAACCGCAGGCTGGGTGTGGATTCCGGGCTGGCCCTGATCCTCGCGGAACTCGGCTTCGTCGCCGAGCAGCGCGGCGACGCCCGGCAGGCACGGGAGTTGCACCTGGAGGGTCTGACCGCGGCCCGCAGGACCGGCGATCCCCGGGCGGTCGCACTCGCGCTCGAAGGGCTGGCCGGAGCACAGGCCCTCGCGGACCGACCCGACCACGCCGCCCGGCTGCTCGGCACCGCCGCCGCCGTCCGGGAGTCGCTCGGCGCACCGCTTCCCCGGGCCGAACGCGGTGATGTCGACCGCATCAGCCTGCGCGCGACCGAGGCCCTCGGGAAGGACGCCTTCGCAGCGGCCTTCCGGCGGGGCCGCGAGCTGGAACCCGTCGGCCATCTACCGGAGTTGCCCGAATCCGCCGCGGGCGACCCGAGCGCCGCGGCGGCGGGGCCGCTCAGTACTCGCCGAGGGTGATGGCGGTGGCCGCCTTGTGGATGGGCTCGATGAGCTTGGCCATGATGCGCTCCTTGCCGGGCAGTCGCGCCATCAGCGAGAGCATCGCCATCGAGAACCGGACCTGGCCGCTGGTGCGCATGACCATCCGCTTGACGTTCGCCGGCCCGAGCTTCTGGTTCTGCTCGGCGAAGGGCCGCACCTGCCGTTCGTAGCCCGCGAAACCGGCCTCGTACTCGCCGCCGGCCGCGGCCAGTTCTCCCGCCAGGACGTAGGCGGCCACCAGGGCGAGACCGGTCCCCTGCCCCGACGCGGGGGAGGCGCAGCAGGCCGCGTCTCCGAGCAGGGCCACGCGCCCCTGGGACCAGCGGTCCATGTGGACCTGGCTGAGCGAGTCGAAGTAGAAGTCGGGGGCGCTCGCCATGCCTTCGAGCAGGCCGGGGACCTCCCAGCCCTCTCCGGCGTAGGCGTCCGTGAGCAGGCGCTGCTGCTCGGCGCGGTCGCGGTGGTCGTAGGTCAGCGGCTCGGAGGCGAAGAGGAACATCGCCTTGGCTCCGGTGTCCCGGGCGGTGCTGTAGGTCAGTACCGTGCGGCCGGCGCCGACGTAGGTGAGCTCCTCGCGGTCCAGGTCCAGCCGGTTGGGGACGCTGAAGATCGAGATGTAGTGGCCGAGGTCGCGGACGTACCGGTTCTCCGGGCCGAAGGCCAGGTCACGGGTCCGGGAGTGCAGCCCGTCGGCGCCGAGGACGAGGTCGAAGACCTGGGTGCGGCCGCTGTCGAAGGTGACCTTCACCCCGTCGGGGCCGTCGGTGAGCGAGGCGATGGAGTCGTCGAAGAGGTATTCGACGTCGTTCTCGGTCAGCTCGTACAGGATGCGGTTCAGGTCGCCGCGCAGGATCTCGGCATCTCCGTGGACGCGCCCTCCGAAGGTGTCGCCGTCCATGCTCGCCACCCGCTTGCCGGTGGCGTCGACCACGGACCCTTCTCGCACGTCGGTGCGCAACCGGCGGATCTCGTCCAGCACGCCCATCCGCCGGACCACCTCCAGCGCCGCACCACGGATGTCGACCTTGTAGCCGCCCTCCCGGATCCCGGAAGCCCGCTCCACCACCGTGGGCGTGAAGCCGTGGCGCCGCAGCCAGTAGGCAAGGGCCGTGCCCGCGATGCCGGCACCGGAGATCAGGACGTTCGTGTTCTTCATGGGAAGCCCCCCGAGTCAGGTCTGAACCGGCACTGACAGTACTGCAGTGTTAGACACTTGTGCAAGACACTTGTTCAAAACCGGTTCGGGCGATAGCTTCGGCGAGCCGCCTGCGGCCCACCTGACGGGCCGGCGGCTTTCCTGACCGTGGACATCGTGCTGTGGCGCGCACTTGATCACGGTTCAGTTCGCAGTGTGGCGCCGCGGCCATCGGGGTGGCGTGCGCGAGGGAGAAGGGGGAAGTGCCATGGCGCAGTCGCAGGAGTCGCTGGCCGCGTTCGTCGAGGCGACGGCCGAGGAGTACGGGCTGCCCGGCGTCGCCGTCGGGGTATGGGCCGGCGGGAAGGAGATCTACGCCTGCCACGGCGTGACGAGCGTCGACAACCCGCTGCCCGTCGACGAGCGGACGCTGTTCGTGCTGGGCTCGGTCTCCAAGACGTTCACGGCGACCGTGCTGATGCGCCTGGTCGCCGAAGGGCGCGTCGAACTGGACGCGCCGGTGCGCCGCTACGTCCCCGAGCTGGTGCTCCCGGACGAGCGGGCCGCGGCCGGGATCACCGTCCTCAACCTGCTCAACCACACCGCCGGACTGGACTGGCGGATGAACGTCGACACCGGCGAGGGAGACGACGCCCTGGCCGCGTACGTGGCGAGGATGTCCGAGTCGCAGCCGATCGCGCCGCCCGGCACCCGGGCCTCCTACAGCCAGATGGCGTTCAACCTGGCCGGGCGGATCATCGAGAAGGTCACCGGTCTGACCTACGAACAGGCCGTCTCCTCACTCCTGTTCGAGCCGCTCGGCCTGTCGCACACCTCCTTCGCGGTCAACGAGGTCATGACCCGGCGCTTCGCCGTCGGACACACCGTCGGCGAGGACGGCACACCCACCGTCGCGCGGAAGTGGAAGGACACCCGCGCCAACAACCCCGGCGGGGGCGGCGCGTCCTCGGTGGCGGACCTGCTCCGCTGGGCCCGCTTCCACCTCGGTGACGGCCGCGCCCAGGACGGCACCCCGGTCCTGCCCGCCGAAGCCCTGCGGCGCATGCGGCAGCAGACCGTCGAACTGCACGGCAGCACGCTCGGCGACGCCTTCGGCATCTGCTGGTTCCTGCGCGACGTGGACGGCGTGCGCACCGTGGGCCACGGCGGCTCCACCAACGGCCAGTTCGCCGAACTCCTCATCGTCCCCGAGCGCGACTTCGCCGTCGCCGCGCTGTCCAACGCGGGGCCCGACGGCGGCCTCGCCTTCAACCGGGCCGCCCTCCGGTGGGCGCTCGAACACCACCTGGGGCTGGTCGAGCGGGATCCGGAGCCCCTCCCCTTCGACGAGGCCCGGGCCCAGGAGGCCGCCGGGACCTACGAGAACGACGTGATGGCGCTCACCATCGCCGTCGACGGCGCCGGGCTGACGATCGCCTGCGCCATCAAGCCGGAGATCCGCGCGGCCGCCGACACCGAACTGCCCGCGGACCTGCCCCCGGCCGCCCTCGGCCTGCTGCCCGGCGACGGAGACGAGTACATCGTCACCAGCGGCGGCCTCACCGGACAGCGCGGCTTCTTCACCCGCGACGACGCCGGCACGATCACCGGAGCCGACCTCGCCGGCCGCCTCTTCACCAGGACCCCGGCGGACCGGTAGCCCGATCGCAACGACGTCGTCCCGGCCACACCGACCCTGCTCGCGCGACGGCGTGGCCCCGGGTATTCGAAGCCCGGGGCCACGCCGTGAGCGTGGTGTCTCTGCTGTTGCGGTGCGGACTGCCTGACGACATGTCAGGCACTTGCGCCGACGGGTTCAGGCGGCCGGAGCGACGGCCAGGAGCCCGGTGGCGCGGTCCGCAGTGAGCACGCCGAGGATGAAGCCGTCCTCGTCGACGACGGGCCAGACCTCCAGGTGCTTGATCCGCATCGCGATCGCGGCCAGGGCCAGCCCCATGGTCGGCCAGGCGAACGGGCCGCGCTGGTGCGCGGTGGCGCTGATCGCGGTTCGCTCGGTGTACCAGGAACCGGCCAGGAACGCGTGGAGTCCGGTCCGGGTGACCAGGCCCTCGCACCGGCCGTCGTGGTCGCGGACCAGCAGGTACTCGACGCCGGCGCCGCGGAGGACGTCGTTGGCCTGGTCGACGGTGTCGTCGTCGGCTATCCGGTAGTCGCAGGGGTCCATGGCGTCGGCGACCGTGAGGCCGCGGTTGCGCCGTGCCGGCTGCGGGGAGTGCGTGGTCACGGTGCTCACCGTTCCCGTCTCCGGCTGCCCGCCGGGGGGCTGCCGGGCTGTCCTTCAACCAGAACGAAGCCGGAACGGGTACCGGAATGCGGGATGCCCTGGATGTCTACGACCCTACTCCGGTGGCGAGCGGCCCGGAGCGGCTCGGAGCGCACCGCCGCGGAGTAGCGTGGGAGACAACCGAGGACATTCCGCACACCGGCATCAGCGCCGACGTCGCCCTGGGTCTGACGGGTCCCTCGCGGACCGGACGGGCGGCTTCGCATGATGCCGATTCCATTCCCCAGCTCTTCCTCCTCCGGGCCGTGGACGGTGCCCGGCTCCCCGCTGCTGCCGCGGCTGGAACTCGAACCGACGATGTCGCGGGAGGGTGTCTTCGACGGCGCCTGGTGGCCCCGCTCGAACCACGTCCTCGCCGAACTGCCGGACCTGATCACGGCGCTCGGCGCCCACTTCGGGCGCATCGTCCGGGTCGGCCTCGACACCTCGGCCTGGGACGGAGTGCCCCGGTCCGTCCCGGCGAACGGCCTCACCATCCGGATCAACTGGTTCACCGGCAGCGACGCGACGATCAGCGTCACCCGGGGCTTCCAGGACCACTTCCTGCTGCTGGTGGTCCCGCCGGGCACCGCCTCGGCCACGGCCGCCTCGGCCATGGCCGGCGCCTCGGCGACCGGGAACCACACCCCGGCGGCGGAGCTCCTGCTCCGCTGAGCGGTCCGGGCAGGCGGCCGCAGCGGGGTCGGCCGATGATGGAAGCCAAGGAGAGCGCGACGTCCGGGAGCGACGTCCGAGAGCGGCGTATGGCTGTATGGCATGTCCGGGACTTCACGCCGGACGACCTCGAAGCGGTGGTCCGCCTCGACGCGGAGAGCACCACGACGGACCGCGCCGCCGTCTTCCGGCTCTCCGACGTCGTCGCCGCCTTGCAGGCACGGAACCCGAGCGTCGTCGTGGTGGCCGACGGACACCTCGTGGGCGCGGCGGTGGGCCGGGTGGACGGGGACCGCGCCTGGGTGCTGCGCATCGCCCTGCACCCCGCCTGGCGGAACCTGGGCATGGGTTCCGCCCTGCTGTCGGCGTTGGAGCACCGTCTGCGGGACGCCGGCGCCAGGATCGTCGCGGCGCTGCTGCCCGACGAGGAGACCGGGGCCACCGCACTGGTCAACTCCGGATTCCACCCCCACCGGGGCCTCACGTACTTCGAGAAGTCGGAGGCCGTGGGCGCTCAGGGCGCGACGGTCCTGGCGGCGCTCGGCGCGGTCATGCCCGAGGCCGGCCTGTGGAAGCAGCTCACGGGCATGGCCGACGAGAAGCGGCTCATCGAACGGCGTCTGGTCCTGCCGCTGGCGAATCCCGGGCTGGCGGACGCCCACGGGGTGGAACCACCCCGCGCGGTGGTGCTGTTCGGTCCGCCGGGCACGGGCAAGAGCACGTTCGCCAAGGCCGTGGCCGGCCGGCTCGGCTGGCCGTTCGTCGAGCTCTTCCCCTCCCGGCTCGCGTCCGAGGAGGGGCTGGCCACCGGACTCGGCCGCCGCTTCGAGGAGGTGGCGCAGCTCGACCACGTGCTGCTCTTCATCGACGAGGTCGAGGAGGTCGCCGGCACGCGCAGCCTCGCCGCCCCCGCGTCGGTCGGCGTGGTCAACGAACTCCTCAAGTCGATCGTGCGGTTCCGCGACCGCGACGGCCGGCTGCTCGTCTGCGCCACCAACTCGGTGACCGCCCTGGACCCGGCGTTCCTGCGGCACGGCCGGTTCGACTACGTCCTGCCGGTCGGGCCGCCCGACTCCGTGGCCCGCGACGTGCTGTGGGCCGGCTACACGGCGAAAACGGGTACCGCCGCCGACACCGCGGTCCTCGCCGGGGCCAGCGAGGGCTTCACCCCCGCCGACATCAGGCAGGTCGCCATGGCGGTCGCCCAGAGCGCCTTCGAGCGCACGCTCGACACCGGGGAGCGGACCCAGCCCAGCACCCAGGACTACCTGGACGCCATCCACCGCACCCGCCCCACCGTTTCCGAGGAGATGGCCCGGGAGTTCGCCGACCAGGCGGTCCGCTACGGGCGGGTCTGAGGACGCCCGCGGTTCCGGGGCCAGTCCGACGGCGCCGGGCTGAAACCCCGCCACCGCGACCATGCCCGGTCCGGGCCGGACCGGGAGTAACCTGGATGTCACCGAAGGCACTTCGCATGCCGGCACCGGATACTGGCGTCGTCTCCGGCGAACGGCAATGCCGGGCCCGACCCCGTGGGCCGGACCCGGAGACAGGTCCTCGGTCATGACCACGACACTCGATCGTGCGACGACGCCCGCCGCCCCGGATTCCACCGCACGGCTCTCCCTCGCGCTCGCGCCCCGTGGCGTGCGGCCGGGCCGGCTGGACGGGGCCTGGTGGCCCCGCTCGCGTGATCTCCTTCTCGAACTCCCCGCCCTGGCCGCCGAAATCGACGAGCGGTGGGGCCGGATCACCCGGATCACCGTGAACCCCGCGAAGTGGCCCGTCATCCCCCCGCGCATCCCGGTCGCCGGGCACACCGTCCACGCGGGCTGGTTCACCACCGAGCAGGACGAGCACACGATCGCGGTGTTCTCGTACGCCCCCCGCAGGCTGAACCTGCTGGTCGTCCCGCCGGAGACGGATGCCGTCGATGCCGCCCGGCTGATGGCCGAAGCCGCCCGTCCCGCGAACACCATGGACGCGAGCGCCCTGCTCGCCATGGTGACGGGCAGCGGAGTGCAGGCGCCGGGGCCGCGCTCCGACTTCCTGCCGTCGGCCGTCGCTCCCTCCGACGACGCCGCCGAGGCGGACAGGCGGGCGGACGTCGCCCGCGGCCGGGCCGCCGCCTGGCCGGTACCCGCGTAGCCGGCGGGACGGCCGTGGCGCCCGCCACGGCGGCGGGGCCACCGCTCCGGACGGACCACCGCCGAGGGTCTGTGGTCCGTCCGGAGCGGACCGCGCGTCAGTACTCGGCGCCGCTTCGCGGGTAGCTGCCCACGGCCTGGAGCTACGCCCGGGGCCGGCCCGCCCCGCCCCGATATCCCCACGGCACTCAACCCGCGTCACTCAGCCCGATCCGGCGCTTCCGCTGGAGCGCTTCAGCGGAAGCGCCGGGTCTCGGCCGCCGTTCGTGCGCCCCGAGGCCCTCCCGGCCGGTGGTGCGTGGCGGATGATGGGGGCAGAGACGTGAGGGGCGGCGCAGTGGTCGAGAGTGGATCCATCGGGTCGGAGGCGGAGCCTCGGCTGGGCAGTGAGGAGTCCGGGGGCACCCGGGACGGGAGGCGGCGGCGGGGTGTCGGGCGGCGGGTGGCCGTACTCGTCGGCGTTCTCGTCGTCCTGTGCCTTCCGCCCTGGTGGACGTTGTTCGGTTCCGGGGCCGACTGGCCGTTCCCGGTCTTCCTGGCCGGCACCGCCGTCTTCGCGGCCTGGCTGGTCTCCTTCCCCTTCCTGATGGTCGCGGGCCACGGGTCGCGGCGGGCCGACCGGGCCGCCCGGGTCGCGGACACCAGCCTCGGCGTCGTCTGGGTGCTGTGGACCTGGTCGGTGCTGGGCGGTCTGGTGAACCTCGTGCTGGGCGGGCTCGACGTCGGCGGGGCCGGGCGGGCCAGGACCGTGGCCCTGGCCGTGGCCGTGGTGTCGGCCGGGCTGCTGGGCTGGGGACACTACGAGGCGATGCGCGTACCCCGGGTGAAGCGGCTGGACGTCCACGTCCCGCGGCTCGGCGGGGGTCTGGACGGGACCCGGGTCGTGGTGCTGGCGGACACCCACTACGGGCCGATCGACCGGGCGGGCTGGTCGGCGCGGGTGGCCGGGGTGGTCAACGCGCTCGACGCGGACGTCGTGGTCCACGCCGGAGACATCGCCGACGGCACCCCGGCCCAGCGCCGGGAGCAGTCCGCGCCGCTCGGGACGATCCGGTCGAGGCTGGCCAGGGTCTACGTCACGGGCAACCACGAGTACGGCGGGGAGGCGCAGGGCTGGCTGGACCGCATGGCGGACCTGGGCTGGGAGCCGCTGCACAACCGGCACGTCGTGGTGGAGCGCGGCGGGGACGCCCTCGTGCTCGCCGGCGTGGACGACGTGACCGCGGAGTCCTCCGGACTGGCCGGGCACCGCGCGAACCTGACCGGCGCGCTGGAGGGGGCGGACCCCGCCCTGCCGGTGCTGCTTGTCGCCCACCAGCCCAAGTACGTCCCGCAAGCCGCGGCCGCCGGCATCGACCTGCAGGTCTCCGGGCACACCCACGGGGGCCAGATCTGGCCGTTCAACTTCCTCGTCCGGATCGACCAGCCGGTGGTCCACGGCCTGAGCCGGCACGGGGAGCGCACCCAGCTCTACACCAGCCGGGGCACCGGCTTCTGGGGACCGCCCTTCCGGGTCTTCGCCCCCAGCGAGATCACCGTGCTCACGCTGCGCTCGGGCGCCGCGTAAGCGAACTCCGAGGCGGGCGAAGGGCTCGGACCGCACGTCGCGGTCCGAGCCCTTCGTCGTCGGTCAGGCGCCATCGGTCAGGCGCGGTCGATCAGGTGCGGTCGATCAGGTGCGGTCGATCAGGACCTGGACGCCGTCGAGGATCCGGTCCAGGCCGAACCGGAGGGTGTCCGTCGGCGCGGCGGCGTCGCCGGGGGCGAAGGCACCGGCGGCGAGGGCGGCGGTCAGGGCGGGGAAGCGGTCGGGCTGCCGGGTGAGCAGTTCGCCGGTGAGGTGGGCCCATTCGCGGCTGTGGGCCTCGTCGAAGTCGAGCTGCTGTTGCGCGTGGGTGCGCACGTATCCGGCGACGAGGACGAAGACGCGGTGCTGCTGCGCGGCGGTCAGGCCGGTGGGGGCCAGGGCGGTGAGGGCGGCGTCGAGCCAGCCGAGCTGGTTGGGGCCCATGAGCTGGTGGCGCATCGCGGTGGCGGCCAGTAGCCAGGGGTGGCTGCGGTGGACCTGCTCGGACGCGCGTGCCCAGGCGACGATCCGCGGGCGCCAGTCGGGGCCGGCCGTGGTGAGGTCGGGGGCGTCGGCGAGGACGGACTCGACCATCAGCTCGACGAGTTCGGCCTTGCCGGGCACGTAGCGGTAGAGCGCCATCGCGGACATCCCGAACCCGGCGGCGACCTTGTTCATGGAGACGGCCTCCAGGCCCTCGGCGTCCGCCAGCCCGACCGCGGCCTCGGCGATCCGGCCCGGGGTGAGGCTCGGTTTGGGACCCCGGGTGGGCAGGTCCTGCTCGCCCCACAGCAGCGCGACGCCCGCGCGCAGGTCGCGCACCTTCTCCTTGGCCATGCGGCCCTCCTTCTCGTGTCGGTTCCCGTGCCTCGTGTCGGGTCCGGTTCCCGTGCCCGGTCCGGCCGGGCCGTTGACACCCGACAGGAACTGTATATACCTTAAACACATCGAACTGCTGATGCCATAAACAGTTGGGGGAACCACCATGCTCGCCACCGTCATCGCCGCCTCCGCCGCCACCGCGCTCGCCGCCCCCGTCGCCGGGCTCCTCGGCTACCGGGGGCTCAAGCGCCACGCCGCCGCCGAGCGGATGCGCATCACGTCGCCGAAGGGCATCGACGAGTCCGGGTTCGTCCGCATTGGGGGCATCGACCAGTGGGTCTCCGTCCGCGGCGAGAGCCTCGACAACCCGGTGGTGCTGGAGATCCACGGCGGCCCCGGCGCCTCCAACCTGCCGTTCGTCCCCCGCACCCGGGCCTGGGAGCGGCACTTCACGATCGTCCGCTGGGACATGCGGGGCGGCGGCAAGACCTTCGGCCACGGGGGCCCGGAGGGGCAGGGCGAGATGAGCCTCGACCGGCTGTACCGGGACGCGCTGGAGGTCACCGAGTACGTCCGCGCCCG
Source organism: Kitasatospora sp. NPDC057936 (assembly GCF_042887525.1). Classification (NCBI taxonomy): domain Bacteria; kingdom Bacillati; phylum Actinomycetota; class Actinomycetes; order Kitasatosporales; family Streptomycetaceae; genus Kitasatospora; species Kitasatospora sp. NPDC057936. Next base: position 44,916 of record NZ_JBHVPD010000065.1, on the reverse strand, counting down.
GCTCGGCGTGCCGAAGGTGCTGCTGGTCGCCAACTCGATCGGCACCGTGCTCGGCCTGCGCCTGGCCCGCAACCACCCCGAGCTGTACTCGGCCTACGTCGGCACCGACCAGAACGTCCTCGTCGGCGGCCGCCCGCACCCCGCGTACGACGCCCTGGTCGAGCGGCTCCGGGCGGGCGGCAAGCGCAAGGAGCTGGCCGCCGTCACCGCGATGGGCCCGGACGCCACGGCGTGGAGCACCCACCAGTGGTCGGAGTTCAACAAGCTGGTCGTCACCACCGACCCGCTGACCTTCGACACCATGAAGACCGTCGTGGTCCGCTCGCTCTGGTTCTCGCCGCTGCACACGCTGCGCGAACTGAGGACGTACCTGAAGGGCATGACCTTCGCCGAGCAGCTGGGCCCGCAGGCGATGGCGGTCGACGAGTACGCCGAGGGCACCGACTTCGCGCTCCCGTTCTTCGTCTTCCAGGGCGACAGCGACGTCCTCACCCCGCCCGCGCCGGCCCGCCGCCTCTTCGACGCCGTCAGCGCGCCGGTCAAGGACTTCGCCCTGATCCGGAACGCCAGCCACTTCGCGTCCTTCCGCGAGCCGGAGCAGTTCCTGGAGCTCATGCTCACCAAGGTCCGGCCGGTCGTCACGGGCGAACTCGCCGCCCGCTGAGGCCGCCGGCGCCGGCGCCGACGCCAACGCCGACGCCGACGCCAACGCCAACGCCAACGCCAACGCCAACGCCAACGCCAACGCCGGGAGAGTGTCCGTTTCCTTCAAGACGGGCGCCCGCACCGCCGCCTAGCGTGACGGGCATGAACAGCGAGAACAGCACGATCAGCACGAGCAGTACGAGCGGCACCGGCAGCACGAAAAGCACCACGCCGGCACCGAGGTTCGCGTTCGTCGGCATCGCCGTCTCCGACATGGCCGCCTCGGTCGCCTTCTACCGGCGGCTCGGGCTCCTGTTCCCCGACGGGGCCGAGCACGAGCCGCACGTCGAGGCGGAGCTGCCGGGCGGACTGCTCCTGGTGCTCGACGCCGAGTCGACCATCCGCTCCTTCCACCCGGACTGGCGGCCCCCGACCGGCGGCAGCCGGACTGGGCTCGCGTTCCGCTGCGAGAGCCCCGCGCACGTGGACGCGGTGTACGAGGACCTCGTCGGAGTCGGGTACCACGGGGAGTTGAAGCCGTTCGACGCGTTCTGGGGCCAGCGGTACGCCTCGGTGCACGACCCCGACGGCAACGGCGTCGACCTGCTGGCCGTCCTCACCGAGGACACCCCCTAGGACCGGACCAGGTCGGTCAGCGGCAGCCCGGTCAACTCCCGCACGTCGCGCGCCAGATGGGCCTGGTCGGCGAAGCCCGTCCGGGCCGCGGTGTCCGCGAAGGGGACGCCGGAGCGGGCCAGGGCGAGGGCGCGCTGCAGGCGGAGGATGCGGGCGAGGGTCTTCGGGCCGTAGCCGAAGGCGCTCAACGAGCGGCGGTGCAGCTGGCGTTCGCCGAGGGCGACGCGCTCGGCGGTCGCCGTGACGGACCGGCCCGCCGCCAGGGACGCGACGACGGCGCGCAGCAGCGGGTCGGCGGGCCCGGCGTCGGCCGCGAGGCGCAGGGCGAGGTCCTCCAGGGCAGCGACCGGGTCGGGGGCCGCGTCGATGCGGCCGGTGAGGCGGCGCACCTCGGCGGCGGGGCGCAGGTCGGCCAGGTCGACGCGGCGGTCGCGCAGCTCGTGGGCGGGGACGCCGAGCAGCGCGGGGGCCGTACCGGGGTAGAAGCGGACGCCCGCCCAGGGGCCGGCGAGCCCGGGCCCGGGGCGGAAGGCGTGGGTGTCCGGGCCCGCGACGAGCAGCCGGCCCTCCGTCCACAGCAGGTCCATGCAGCCGTCGGGCAGGACCGGCGCGGCGGAGGGAGCGGGCAGCACCGCAGCGCGCGTCCACACCACCGCACCGGGGAGGAGGGACGCGCGCTCGGCGTACTCGGGGGCCACGCCTCGAAGGCTACGCCCGGAAGCGCGGAAGGCCACGCGCGGAAGGCCACCCCCGGACGGCTACGCCCGCAGGTGCCGCAGGACGGAGGCGGCGGCGCGGGCGACGGCGTCCCGGACCTCGTCGGTGTGGTCCGCGAGCTCGAAGCCGTGGTGCCCGTTCGGGACGTCGATCACCTCCAGCGCCGCCTCGTGCTCCCCCGCCGCCGCGACGAACCCGGCGACCGTCGCCGCGATCGCGTCCGCCTCCAGCCCGGCCCGGGTGAGCACGATCGGCAGCCGGCCCGCCCCCGCCACCGCCTCCGCCGGGCGGAAGCGCCGGTCGACGGCCTCCCAGCCGGGCAGCGGCGCGAGGACGGGGTAGTTCGCGGCGAGGCAGCGCAGCCAGGACGGCGGCTCGGCGAGCCAGTCGGTGGTCAGCAGGCCGCCGCCGGAGAAGAACCAGAGCGCGATCCGGTCGCCGTCCACGCGCGGGTGGGCGCGCAGCGCCTCGACGGCCGCGGCGATCTCGTCGGCGGCCCGCGGGTACCCGTAGAGCTCGTCCAGGCCGTGCTCGACCGTCGCGCCGACGACGCCGAGGCTCGCCGCGTACCGGCCGTAGCCGACGTACACCGGCCAGTCGCGCGGGGTGGGCCGGGTGCCGGCGGGGACGGGGCCGCCGTGGACGAACAGCACGGCGGGCAACGGGCCTTCGGCTTCCGGCAGGTAGACGTCGAGGTTCCCGGCCCGCTCGTGCGCGCAGTCCGGCAGCGGGTGCTCCGGGGTGTCCAGGACGTGCGGGCGCGAGAACACCGGCGCCTCGGCGGCGGGCGGCGGGGCGATCCGGTGGCCCTCGCCGGCGGCGGCCCTGAGCAGGAGGTCGGCGAGCTCCTCCGGGCGGGAGAGCATCGGCCAGTGGCCGGTGTCGAGGTCGAAGAAGCCCACCCGGGGGTCGGCCAGGAACCGGAACTGCGGCATGCCCGTGCGCACCATGGCCTCGACGCTCGCGATGGTGACGCCGCCCGAGGTGCAGAGGATCCCGGTGGTCGGCACCGAGGCGACGGCGCCGGACAGCCGCAGCGGCTCGGTGAGGCTGGCGACGGGCTGCGCGGTGGCCAGCCCGGTGAGCCGGTCCAGCGCTTCGGCGGTGAGGCCGTCGGTGCTCCCCCAGCGGTGCCACTCGCCCCGGCCGGGCGCCGGGAGGAGGCCGTCCGCGGGCCGGCGGGCCGGGTCGGTCAGCACCTCGCGGGCGAGCTGGTCGGGGACGAGCTGGACGGCCCGGTCGCCGTCCACCGGCAGGCCGGCGTCCAGGTAGACGATGCGGGTGAGGCGGTCCGCCCGCCGGTCGGCGGCGCCGAGCACCGGGTGGATGCCGTACTCGTGGCCGACCAGGACGACTTCGGGGTCGGCGGCGGCGTCGATCAGGCGCAGGACGTCCTCGACGTGGGCCTCCAGGCCGGCACCGCCCCCGCCGGCGAGCGTCGCCTCGTGCACCTCGGCGCCGGCCGCGCGGAGCCGGGCGCTCACCTCCCGCCAGATCCAGCCCCCGGTGAAGTGGCCCGGTACCAGCACGAATGCGGTCATGTCGCATCTCCTCCTCGTCGTTCGTCGTCACCCGGCGTCACCCGGCGTCGCAGGCAGTCGCAGGCAGTCGCAGGCAGTCGCAGGCAGTCGCCCGACAACGCCGGTGATCACCCGGCCGACCCCCGTCCGGCCGGGCGATGCGGGTACCGTAGGAACTCCCCCTGAGGGAGGTTCAAGCCTTGCCACCGGCCGTCCTGTGGAGCATTGGTGAGCTCGCGGAGCACGCGGGCGTCACCGTCAAGACCGTCCGCTTCTACTCCGACCGCGGCCTGCTGCCCGAAGCCGGGCGCAGTTCCGGCGGCCACCGGCGGTACGGGCCGGAGGCGCTGGAGCGGCTGCGGCTGATCCGCTCGCTGCGCACGCTCGACCTGCCCGTCCCGGAGGTCGGCCGGCTGCTGGAGCAGGACGGGGGGCTGGGCGACGCCCTGGAGGACGCGGTGGCCCGGCAGTTGCGCGAGCTCGGCTCCCAACTCACCGCCCTGCGCTGGCGGGAGGCCGCCCTGCGGCTGCTGCACGAGTGCCCGCCCGAGGAGCGCGCCGACCGCCTGACGCTCATCGGCGGGCTGACCACCCCGCCGGACACCACCCCGCTGGCCCGCTTCTGGCGGCGCGCGCTGCCGCTGCGGATGCCCGCCCGGCTGACCGCCGCGATCGTCGACGCGGCCGTCCCGCAGCCCCCGGCGGACCCGGCGCCCGACCAGGTGCTGGCGTTCGCCCGGCTGAACGCGCTCGTCTCCCAGGGCTGTTCGGGCCCGAGCCACTCCGCCACCGGCAAGGGCGGCTGCCCGAACGAACTCGCCCGCACGGACCACGAGTACCGGCCCGCCGTGCTCTACGAGGGGCTCGGCGAGGCCTACGACCTGGCCTCGGCGGAGCTGCGCGCCGGCCGGGACCCGTACGACGGCGGGGCGCTCGACAACTTCGTCGCCGCGCACGCCGCCTCCCGCTCCGTCCGGGACACGCCGGACTTCCGGCGCCGGCTGCGGGTCATGCTCGACGTCACCGACGACCCGGTGATCGCGCGCTACTGGGAGCTCGCCGGCGTACTGACCACACCCGACGAGCCCACCCTCGGCCGGGCGCACGCCTGGCTGCGGGCGGCGCTGGCGGGGCAGCTGGCGGCAGCCGCCTGAAGAGGCCTGCCACCGTTTCGGCCCCGGCCGAAACGACTCCGCGCGACCATGGAGGCATGTCACTCGCCCAGCTGGCCGCCCTGCTCGCCGACCCCACCCGCGCCGCGTTCTGCGGCGCGCTGCTCGACGGCCGCGCCTGGACGGCCGGCGAGCTGGCCCGGCACGCGGGCGTCGCGCCGTCCACGGCGAGCGAGCACCTGTCGCGCCTGATCGCGGGCGGCCTGCTCGCCGAGGAGCGGCAGGGGCGGCACCGGTACGTCCGGCTGGCCGGGCCCGCCGTCGCCACGCTGATCGAGGACCTCACGGTCTTCGCCGAGACGGCGGCGGGGGACGCCACCGGGGGTAGCGGGCCGGCCCCGGGCACCCTCCGCGAGGCCACCCGCCGCAGCGCCGAGGCCCGCGCCCGCACCTGCTACGACCACCTGGCCGGGCGCCTCGGCGTGGCCGTCGCCGACGCCATGCTCGACCGCGGCCTGGTCAGCGACGACGCCGGGCTCGCCCTCACCGGGGACGGCCTCGGCTGGCTCGCCGAGCAGGCCATCGACCTGCCGCCCCGGGCGGGCGGCAGGGGCGCCCGCCCGGTGGTCCGCACCTGCCTGGACTGGACGGAACGCCGCACCCACCTCGGCGGAGCGCTGGGCGCGGCGCTCTGCCGGACGGCGCTGGAGCGCGCGTGGGTGCAGCGGATCGGTTCCGGCCGGGCCCTGCGCGTCACGCCGGACGGGGACCGCGCGCTGCGCGAACTCCTCGGTCTGAGGCTGGAGCCGGAAGCCGGCTAACCCATCGTCTTCGCGCCGTCCAAGGACTCCCGCAGGATGTCCGCGTGCCCCGCGTGCTGCGCCGTCTCGGCGAGGACGTGCAGCAGGACGCGCCGCACCGACCACGTCGCCCCCGGCTCGAACCACGGCGCCTTCGGCAGCTCGTGCGCGAGGTCGAGGTCCGGCAGCGTCCGGACCAGCTCGTCCGTCTCCCGGGCCACCTCCTCGTAGCGGGCGAGCAGCCCGGCGAGCGTCTCGCCGTCGAGCATCCGGAACATCGCGGCCCAGTCGTCCTGCGAGCCGCCGCCGCGCCGCATCTCCTCGGCGCCGCCGACCGCGAACCGCATCCAGCGCGCCTCCACCGCGGCGACGTGCTTGATCAGGCCACCCAGGCACAGTTCGCTGGCCGTGGTGCGCCGGGCGGCCTGTTCGTCGGTGAGGTCGCGGACGGTGTACCGCAGGAGGCCGCGGTGCTTGCCGAGCGTCGCGACGAGGTCCTCGCGCTCGCCCATCAGGCGTCCGCCAGGGTGGGCAGGTCGCCGGCGGTCGTCCCCGTGTCGATGATCCCGAAGGCGGCGCCCTGCGGGTCGCCGACCACCGCGAACCGGCCGAACGGGCTGTCCATCGGCTCCATGTGCACGGCGCCGCCGCCCGCGCGCAGCCGGACGAGCGCCGCGTCGACGTCGGCCACCGCGAAGTACACGCTCACGTACGAGGGCACCTCGGGCGGCAGGTCGGCCGGACCCATCGCCATCCGGCCCAGCACCGGCTGCTCGCCGAGCCGGAAGATCTTGTAGTCGACCTGCTCGCTGTCCATCTTCTGCACGCCGTACGGGAAGACCGCGGGGAAGAACCCGTCCGCCCCGGCCGGGTCGCGGGTCACCACCTCGGCCCAGCAGTACGCGCCGGGCTCGCCCTGCTTCTCGAAGCCCTCGTGGGTACCGGCCTGCCAGACGCCGAACACGACGCCGCCCGGGTCCTTCGCGATCACCATCGTGCCGAACTCGCCGACCTGCATCGGGCCCATCAGCACCTCGCCGCCGTTGCCGCGGATCTTCTCGGCGGTGGCGGCGGCGTCCGGCGAGGCGAGGTACAGGCACCAGGCGGACGGGGCCTGGGTACCGTCCGGGCCTGACATCGGCGGCACGACGGCGGCGACGGCCTTGCCGTCCGAGTAGGCCTGCGTGTAGTTGCCGAACTCCGACGAGCTCTCGCCGAAGGTCCAGCCCAGGACGTCGCCGTAGAAGGTCTTGGCGCCCTCCAGGTCGGTGAACATCGCGTCGGCCCAGCAGGGTGTGCCTTCAGGTAGCGCGGCCATCTGTCTGCCCTCTCGTACGGCTCTCGCGTGGCATTTACGCCCGGTTTGCCCCCATTCCGTCACCCTAGCCAGTCCCCTCGCCGCCCGCGCGCCCGCACACGGCGCGGCCGGTCGGAGCCCGTCCCGACCGGCCGCACCACGCCCCGCACCGGGGCCCTCGCCCGCGCCGGCTACCCGACCAGCGCCGACGCCACACGGGCCGCCGACGTGCCCAGCCCCGTCGGCCCGCCGGGCACCACGCCCAGCCGCGGCACCTCCGCCCGCGCCGCGTCGTGCCCCTCACGCCCGAAGTGCCGCTTCAGGTCGTCCTCGGTGTACCGGCGGCACCCCCGGTGCCAGTTCAGGATCCCCGCGATCCAGTTCTCCAGTTCCCCGACGTACCCCCCGAGCAGCTCGCGCGCCGCGTCGTCGAGCCCGAGGTCGTCGTACAGGACCGGGAGCTCCTCGGCCGCGACGTGCTGGAACTGGGCGAGCCGCGAGTGCATCAGGTCGTCGACGATCCGGACGGCCGACGGGTAGTCGCAGCCGAAGAAGTTCTGGACCACCAGGACGACGTTGTGCACCTCGCCCTCGTACTCGATCTCCTTCTGGTACGAGAAAAGGTCGTTGATCATGCAGGCGTAGTCGGCCGCCGAGTTCTCCAGCGAGCGCATCACGCCGTGCTCGTACACCTCGGGCGGCACGGTCTGCCCGTGGCCGATCCGGCTGAGGCTCATCGTGAGGTCGGAGCCGAAGGTGGCCCGGCGCATCTCCAGGTAGTCGACCGGGTCCGGGATGCGGTGCTGCACCTGGTTGGAGATCTCCCAGATCCAGCTGTGGAGCATGTCCTCGATGCTGCTGCGGAGCGTCCGCCGGGCATCGGCGGTCATCGGCCCCGCCGTCCGCTCCCAGATGTCGGCCAGGCCCCGCTCCAGGGCGGTGGCCGGCTCCGCGGCCGGGCCGCCGTCGTCGACCGGCATGAACAGCGGCAGCCGCTCGACGGCGAGCTTGGCACCGGCGAGGTCGCGGGTGCGCCCGTAGACCCGGGGGAAGTAGTCGTCCGCCCAGGTGCCCCAGAGCAACCAGGCCGAGCCGATGTCGAGTTGAGCGGCCGTGGCGTCCGGGTGCATGCCCGCCATGCAGAGCGGGAGGTCGTAGTCGCGGGTGGACTCGGCCGTCCAGAGCGCGGAACCGGGGACGCCCGGCAGGTCGTCCAACAGGCCCATCCGCCGGGCCCATTCGACGGCCCGGTCGCGCGCGCCCGCCAGGTCAGGGTTCAGGGTCAGGGGGAACGGCACCTTGAACTCCGGCAGCCGGGACGGCCCGACGTGCTGGAACGGCACGTGGCCGTGCGAACGCGCCCGCCGCACCGCGGGATCCACCGCGCCCGGCCCGACGGGCGCCGCCGGCGGCGCCGGCGCGGGCCCGCCGCCGCGCACCAGGTCCAGTGCCGACGTGCCGATCCCGCCGATCGCGAACGGGTCCCACCCGGCCCGGGCGTCAAGGGACTCGACCGACTCCGACTCCGGTTCCGCCGCCGCGCCCCCGCCGTTCATGCCCCTGCCGTTCATGTAGCGGCTCGACCGCATGTGCCACTCGTGCCCGCCCGACTGCCAGTCCTGCAGCCCCTTGACGTACGTCAACACCTTGGCGCGGCCGATCGGTTCGAGCCCGGTCTCGGCGAACAGCACGGGCAGTTCGGTGAACACGGTGTTCTCGAACTGCTGGAGCCGTGAGGTGAGCAGGTCGTTGACCGCCTCGGCGGCCTCCTGGGTGGAGCACTCCAGGAACCGCTCCAGCACCAGGATGCCGTTGCTCAGCTCGCCCTCGTCCTCCACCTCCCGCTGGTAGGAGAAGATGTCGTTGCGCAGGTGCACGGCGTCGGCGAACGCGTCCATCAGCACCCGCAGCGCGCGCGAGCCCGAGACCTCCTTCGGCACCTCGGCCCCGGCGGCCACCTCGACCAGCTGCGCGGACCACGGCGCGCCGCCGACCTTGCGGCGCATCTCGATGTACTCGACCGGGTTGGCGATCCGGCCGGCGTTGATGTTGGAGAGCTCCCACAGCGACTCGTCGAGCAGGTTCCGGGTGCTCTCGGCGAAGCGGACCCGCCAGTCCTCGCCCATCGCCGGCACGGTCCGCCGCCAGAGGTCGGCCAGGCCCGCCTCGACCGGGTTCTCCGGCTCGGGGACCGGGGCGGCCGGGTCGGCCGGCATGAACAGCGGCAGCCGGTCGAGGTGCGCCTTGCCGCCCTCGCGGTCGTTGGTCCGCTTGTACATGTCGAGGAAGTGGTCGTCGAAGAAGAAGACCCACACGTACCAGTCGGTGACCAGCGACAGCGCCTCGGCGGAGGCGTCGGGGTGGGTGTAGGCGCAGAGCAGGCCGTAGTCGTGGGCGTCGAGGTCCTCCTGGTCCCAGATGCCGGACCCCTCCAGCATGCCCATCTCCCGCGCCCAGTCGGAGGAGTGGGCCCGGGCCCCGTCGAGATGGGGGTTGAGACGTGCCGGGTGCGGCACGTAGAAGGACGGCAGTTCGAACGGCTGGGTCACGGCGGGCGAGCCTTTCTGGACGCGTCGACTTGGACCAAGGATGACGCGCGCCCCCGGCCCGGCACCGGCACAACAAGAACAGTCATATGAGATGACCCACATGCTCGAACCCCCGGTCGAACTTCCGCCCGAGCGACCGGCCAACGGTGGCTCACCCGTGCGGGATCGGGAGCCCCACCCGCACCATCCGCCACAACCACCCGCCCAGCGGAGCGCACACCCACCGGGCACACGCCACCGGCGCCACGTCCTCACCACGCACGCACCACCCACGAGCCCCCACCACCCCGAACGGCCGGAAGGACGGGCCGAGTTCGGCCCGTCCTTCCCGGGAGGCGCACCGCAGCACCGGCCGCGCACCGCAGCACCGGCCGCGCACCGCGGCACCGGCCGCTCAGGCCGCCAGACCGAGGACCAGCGAAGCCGCCACCGGCGCGAGGTAGACCAGCGGGAACGGGACGTGCGCGTAGTGGCGGGCGCGGACGACGGTGAGCGCGGCACCGACGAAGTAGAGGATCAGGCCGACGGCGGCGAGGCGGCCGACCCCCGGGACGAGGAGGCCCACCAGGAGGCCGGCCGCGCCCGCGGCCTTGGCGATCCCGAGCCAGACCCACCAGCTGCGCGGGACGCCGTACTGGGCGAGCGGCTCGACGACGTACTTGGCTCCGGCGAAGACCGAGCCGGCCGAGAATCCGGCCATGACGGCGCCGAGGACGGTGACGATGACGTAGGCCACGGACATTGAAGTGCTCCCCACTCGGTGGCTGGTTGGTCCGACACTCCTTCGACCCGCCGGAAGCGGAGAGTGTGACCGCCACGGGGAAAAAATGTTCCGTCCAGGGGTGGGGTGTTGGCTCCGGACGCCCCCAACAACCGCTACGCCAACGAACAAACCAGCTCCGCCATGGCCTCGATCCCCAAGACTTCCCCTCCTACGGGCGTGTTGACCACCACCCCTCCCACCCCGTCGACCAGACTGGGCGCCTACCCGACCGATTCACTCCGAGGAGGGCCCCATGGACGTCACCGTTCGGCTCGCACAGCAGCCCGAGGCCGATGAACTGCTCGGACGCAGCGCGCTCGCCGCGCTCGTCGGCATGCTGCTGGACCAACAGGTGCCCATGGAGTGGGCGTTCACCGGCCCGCTGACCATCGCCCAGCGGCTCGGACGGAACGACCTGGACGCCCACGAGATCGCCACGTACAACCCCGAGGAGTTCGTGGCCCTGCTCTCCGCGAAGCCGGCCGTGCACCGCTACCCGGCCGCGATGGCCAAGCGGGTGCAGCAGCTCTGCCAGTTCCTCGTGGCGCAGTACGACGGCGACGCCGCCGCGCTGTGGAAGGACGCCAGGACGGGCAAGGAGCTGCTGAGCCGGCTCAACGCGCTCCCCGGCTTCGGCAAGCAGAAGTCCCAGATCTTCCTCGCACTGCTCGGCAAGCAGTACGGCGTGCGGCCGGACGGCTGGCGCGAGGCGGCCGGCGCGTACGGCGACGAGGGCGCGCACCGCTCGGTCGCCGACATCACCGGGCCCGAATCGCTCGTCCTGGTACGGGAGTTCAAGCAGGAGGCGAAGCGCGCCGCGAAGGAGGCCAAGGCCACCGCCAAGGCGCGCTGAGCCGCCCGACCGCCCACCGGACCGGCTCAGGCCACCGCCCGACCGCCCACCGGACCGGCTCAGGCCACCGCCCGACCGGCCGCGGTCCGGCGCTCGTCGGCGTCCGCCAGCCAGAAGTACACCGGCGGCAGCCCGAGTTCGAGCGCGGCCAGCGCAGCCTGGAACGCGCCCGGCCAGCCCGTCGCCGCGAGCGACAGCAGCCGCCCGGCGCCTCCGAGCAGGAACACGCCGGCGAGCCACCGGACGGTGCGCGCCGGGATCGTCGCCTGCCGGGCGAGCCGGATCCAGGCGGCGCCGTACCCGGCGAAGATCGCGCCCATGAAGCGGCCCCAGCTGTCGATCGTCGCCCCGGCGTGCTCCTCGCCGGGGAGCACGGCGTTGCCCACCAGTACGTGCGCGAGGCCGATCGCCACGCACGCGATCCCCATCGTCCACACGAGCGCCCGCAGCGCCTTGGCCATGACGCACCCACCCCATGCCTCGGTTGACGCGTGCCGCTTGGTTGACACGTGTCTACTTCCATGAGGCACCCCTTAGTAGACACGTGTCAAGTAGTCTTCACCCGTGCCACCACGCCAACGCCTCTCCCCCGCCGACCGCCGCGCCCAGCTCCTCTCCGTCGGAGCCCGGCTCTTCGCCGCCCGGCCCTACGAGGAGGTGCTGATGGAGGAGGTCGCCGCGCAGGCGGGCGTCTCCCGCGCCCTGCTCTACCGGCACTTCCCGGGCAAGCGGGACCTCTTCGCCGCCGTCTACCAGCAGGCCGCCGACCAGCTGCTGGGCAAGTCCCGCTTCGACCCGGCCGACACGCTCGTCGAGCAACTGGTCGAGGGCATGGACGCGCACCTCGACTACTTCGTCGCCAACCGGCACGCCGTCCTCGCCGCGAACCGCGTGCTGGCCGGCGACCCGGTGATCCAGACGATCATGACCGACGAGCTCGACGCCCTGCGCGCCCGGCTCCTCGGCGTGCTCCCCCTCGCCGACGACGGCACCCGCGCGGCGGTGTCCCAAGTCCTGCGCAGCTGGCTGGTGTTCGTCCAGGTCCTGGTCGTCGACTGGCTCACCGAGGAGACCTGCACCCGCACCGAGCTCCGCGACGCGTGCATCGGCGGCTGCATCGGCGCCCTCCGCCCGCTGCTGCCCGTCGACCCGGCCCCCGACTGGCCGCGCACCGCCGGGGACGTCAGCTGAGCCGCCGATAGGCGTAGCGCCCCCGGATCCGCCGGACGAAGAACCGGCCGTGGCTGTCCGCCGCCATCAACTCGCGGTGCACCCGGGCCGGCACGGCCGCGTACTCGTACACGCGCCCGCCGAGGAACTCCAGCTCCAGCCGCCGCGCCGGGCGGTCGTACCCGACCGAGCGCAGCACCGAGGACTCCACCGCCGTACGGTCCATGACCCGTCCAGTGTGCGCACGAGGGCCCCGGCCGCGCATCGCGACCGGGGCCCTCGTCCGCACGGAACCGTCAGACCAGCTCGGGTTCCCGGGCCCCGACGGCCGCGTCCGACTCCGCACCCGCGGCGACGGCCTTCCGGCGCGGCAGCGCGAACATCAGCAGGAACACCACCACCAGCACCCCCGCGACCCACCACATCGCGTGGACGAAGGCCCCGCTGAACGCGTCCCCCACCGCCGTCGGCGCGACGACGTCGTCCATGGCCCCGAAGAAGGCCACCGACACCAGGCCGAGCCCGAGCGCGTTGCCCACCTGCTGCACGGTGTTGATCAGGCCCGACGCCGATCCGGCGTGCTCGCGCGGCACCTCCGCCAGGATCGCGTCGGTGATCGGCGCGACGATCAGCCCCATCCCGAGGCCCATCACGACCAGCGGCAGCGCCATCTGCCAGGGCGCGATCGCCGTCCCGTAGCGGTGCGCCTCCCAGATGTAGGTGAGCACGCCCGCCGCCATCACCAGCGCGCCGGTCTGCAGCACCCGGCGCCCGAACCGCGGCACCAGCTTCTGCACGGACAGCCCGGCGGCCGTCGAGACCGCGAGCGAGAACGGGATGCCGGTCGAGCCGGCCTTCAGCGGGCTCCAGCCGAGGCCCATCTGCATGTAGAGGGTCCACACCAGGAAGAAGATCCCGCAGACCACGCCGAAGGTGAGCTGCACGCCGATCCCGGCCGCGAAGGACTTCACCCGGAACAGCGAGAGCTCCACCAGGGGCGAGCCGTCCCGCCGGGCCTTGGCCTTCTCGTACACCACGAACAGCGCGAACACCACGAGGCTGCCGGCCATCGACAGGTAGCCCCAGAGCGGCCAGCCGGCCTCCCGCCCGTGCGTCAGCGGGTAGATCAGCATCAGCAGGCCGACGCTCGCGAGGGCCACGCCCACCAGGTCGAGCTTGAGCGCCTTCTCGGCCTTCGACTCGCTGATGAAGCGGCGCCCGGCCAGCAGGCCGGCCAGGCCCACCGGCAGGTTGATCAGGAAGATCGGCCGCCAGGCCAGGCCGAGGAGGTCCCACTCGGTGAGCAGCGCGCCGATCAACGGCCCGGAGACGGCGCCCAGGCCGACCACCGCGCCGAACATGCCGAACACCTTGCCGCGCTCCTCCGCCGGGAAGGTCGCGTGGATGATCGAGAGCACCTGCGGCACCATGAGGGCCGCCGTGCCGCCCTGGAGCACCCGCATCGCGACCAGCATGTCCGGCCCGGTGGCCAGGCCGCACAGCGCGGACGCGAGCGTGAAGCCGCCGATGCCGATCAGGAACAGCCGCTTGCGGCCGTAGATGTCGCCGAGGCGCCCGCCGGTGATCAGGCCGATCGCGAAGGCCAGCGCGTAGCCGCCGGTCACCCACTGGATGGCGCTGAAGGAGGCGCCGGTGTCCTCCTGGATGCTGGGGACGGCGATGTTGACGATCGTCACGTCCACCAGGTCCATGAAGGAGGCGACCATCACGATCGCCAGCGCGATCCACCTCCGCCGGTCGGTGTCCACTGTGCTCATCACACGCTCCTCGTTCGTCTCGCTCGTCGGCACGTGGACGACGGTAGGGGGCATGTAGGCCAGATCCTGTCCCAGTTCTCCGGCATCCTGGACGGCATGACCGACACCCCGGCCCGTCTGCTGAACCTGCTCTCCCTGCTGCAGACCCCGCGCGAGTGGCCCGGCAGCGAGCTCGCCGAGCGGCTCGGCGTCAGCGCCCGGACGATCCGGCGCGACATCGACCGGCTGCGCGACCTCGGCTACCCGGTGCAGGCGACGATGGGCGCGATCGGCGGCTACCGGCTGGTCGCGGGGACGGCGATGCCGCCGCTGCTGCTGGACGACGAGGAGGCGGTCGCCATCGCGGTCGGGCTGCGGGCCGCGGCCGGGCACGCGGTGGTGGGCATCGAGGAGGCGTCCGTCCGGGCCCTGGGCAAGCTGCTCCAGGTACTGCCCGGACGGCTCCGGCACCGGGTGGGCGCGCTCAACACGGCCACCGTGCCGCTGATGACCGGCGACGGCCCGACCGTCGACCCGGACGACCTCACCCTGCTCGCCGGCGCCGTCGCCAACCACGAGCGCCTGCGCTTCGCCTACCGGGCCCGCGACGGCGCCGAGACCCGCCGCAACGTCGAGCCCGAGCGCCTGGTCTCCACCGGCCGCCGCTGGTACCTGGTCGGCTTCGACCTGGACCGGGACGACTGGCGGCTCTTCCGGGTCGACCGGCTCCGCGAGCCCTTCGCCACCGGCGCGCGCTTCACCCCGCGCCCGCTGCCCGCCGAGGACGCCGCCGCGTTCGTGGCCGACAAGCTGCGCCGCCGGAACACGGCGTACCGCATGGTCGCCACCGTGCACCGCCCCGCCGACGAGGTCGACCGCTGGATGCCGTGGACCGGGGAGTACCGGATCGAGCCGATCGACGACCGCACCTGCCGGCTGCACTCCCGGGGCGACTCGCTCAAGTGGCTCGCGTCCGGACTGCTGCTGCTCGACTGCGAGTTCGAGGTGCACGAGCCCCCGGAGCTGATCGCCCACCTGCGCACCCTGGCCGGCCGCGCCACCCGCGCGGCCGACCTGGCCGGTCCTCCCTGAGCCGTCAGACCCCGAACTCGGCGGTGAGCAGCGCCCGGCCGAGGGTGTGGAAGGTGAGGTGGAAGCCGACCTGGGCCGGCGGGGTGTCGGCCGAGACGTCCAGCTTCTCGACGTCGAGCGCGTGCACCGCGAAGACGTAGCGGTGCGGGGCGCCGGGCGGCGGGGCGGCGCCGTCGTACCGGTTGCCCGGGAAGTCGTTGCGCCCGTGGAAGGAGGCCGCGCCCGGCAGGGCGTCGTCCGAGGAGCCCGCGCCGCGCGGCAGTTCGGTGGTGCCGGCGGGCAGGTTCAGCGCGAGCCAGTGCCACCAGCCGGAGCCGGTCGGCGCGTCCGGGTCGTAGCAGGTGACGGCGATGCCGCGGGTGCCCTCCGGCAGGCCCGACCAGGACAGCTGCGGCGAGAGGTTGCCGCCGGCGTGGATGAACTCCCGCGCCAGCGTGCCGCCTTCGGTGAGGTCCGCGCTGGTCAGCGGGAAGGACGGCACCTGCGGCAGGAACTCGTACGGAAGCGGCGGACGGACACTCATGGCGTGCACCTCTCACGGTCGGGATGACACCGGTCACTGTAACGGGGTGCACGTCCGATCCGGTCGCCCCTAAAGTCGACGTCATGGCCTCGAAATTCGCCCGGTTGCTCTCGGACTCCCGCCGCGCGCTGTTCACCATGCTCGGGATCCAGGCCGTCATCTGGTCCGTGCAGGTGCTGAACTGGCTGGACGACTACGACCTGTCCCGGGAGTTCGGTCTGCGCCCGGAACGGATCGGCGACCTGCCCGAGATGTTCACCATGCCGTTCCTGCACTTCAGTTGGGACCACATCGTCTCCAACTCCTGGCCGCTATTCGTGCTCGGCTTCCTGGCCGCCTACCGGGGCATGCGCAAGTTCCTGCTGGCCAGCCTGGTGATCGTGGTCTCCGGCGGGCTCACGGTCTGGCTGCTGGAGAGCCCGAACACCGTGACGGCCGGGGCGAGCGGCATGGTCTACGGCTACCTCGGCTACGTGGTGCTGCGCGGGGTCCTCGACCGCAACGTGCTGGACGCGGTGGTCGGCCTCGGCGTCGCCGCGGTCTACTGGACCATCCTGATCGGCGTGCTGCCGGTCGCCCACGGCGTCAGCTGGCTGGGCCACCTCGGCGGGCTGGCCGGCGGACTGGCCGCCGCCGTCCTGCTCCGCGACCAGGCGGCACCGAAGCCGGCGCCCGCGCCCGCACCCGCCGACTCCCGCTCCGCCCTGCTCAAGGAGCTGGACGACCTGGGCCTCTAGCCCGTCCGGCGCAGCGCCCGACCGGCCAGGTATAGACCAATCCGAACCCCTGCGGCTAGCGTGGACGGCGCCCCCGCCCCCTGCTCCGGAGCCGCACCGTGGAGTCGTCCGTCCTCGCCTTCGCCACCGACCTGCTGGACGAGGGCCCCGACACCTTCTTCGGCAACCTCGCCGACCGTGCCGGGGTCGGCGGCGTCACCCTCGCCTCGGTCTACCACGAGGCCCGGGACGTCTTCCCGCACAACCCGCGCCGGGTGGTCCGCTACCTGGAACCGGGCGCCGCCTACTTCCGCCCCGACCCGGCCCGCTGGCGGGGCCGCCGCCTCGCGCCCGTCCCGTCCACCGCCATCGGCGAGCGCGACCCGTTCTCCGAGGCCGCCGCCGAGGCCCGCCGCCGCGGCCTCGGGCTGCACGCCTGGACGGTGTTCTGCCACAACGACCGGCTCGGCTTCGCCCACCCCGACTGCGCCCCGGCCAACGCCTTCGGCGACCGCCACCTCACCGAGCTGTGCCCGGCGAACCCGGAGGTCCGCGAGTACGCGCACACCCTCGTCGCCGACCTGGCGCGCTACGGCGTGGACGCGGTCCGGGCCGAGTCGCTGCACTTCCACGGCCTGCGCCACGGCTACCACCACGAACGCTATTTCGAGGAGCTCGGTCCCGTCGCCGAGGCGCTGCTCGGCGTCTGCTTCTGCCCGCACTGCCGCACGGCCGCCGCCGGCGCGGGCGTCCCGGCCGACGAGGTCGCCGAGGCCGTGCGCACCGAGCTGCGCCGCCGCCTCGCCGACGAGAGGGCCGCCGCCGAGCCCGGTGCGCTGGACGAGCTCGCGGACGGCGCGTTCGCCGCCTACGTGGACGCCTCCGCCGCGACGGTCACCTCGCTGGCCGCCGAGCTGTCCACGGAGGCCCGTCGCCACGGCATGCGGCTGAGCTTCATGGACGGCGGCGGCCCCGGCAAGGGCTGGCTGTCCGGCATCGACCTGCCCGCGCTCGCCGGGGCCGCGGACCAGATCGAGACGCTCGGCTACGCGAGGACCCCCGAGGCCGTCCGGGAGAAGATCGCCGCCTTCGCCCTGCACGGCGTCCGCCCGCAGGACATGGCGGTGATCCTGCGCCCGATGTCCTCGGACTGCGACGGCCCGGAGAACCTCGCCGCCAAGCTCGCCGTCCTGCGCGAACTCGGCGTCCCCGAGGTCGAGTTCTACAACTACGGCCTGATGCGCCTGTCCTCGCTCGACCGGATCGGCGCCGCGCTCCGCGCGTAGGCCGCACCGGCGGCCCCCACCGGCGGCCCTACCGCCGCCGCTTGGACGTCCCGAACAGGCTGCGCGAGATCTCCTGCCCGAGCTGCTTCCCGGCCGAGCGCGCGAGCGACTTCACCGTCGGGTTGTTCAGCAGCGAGCCGAGCAGCCCGCCCGCCCCGGCCTGCGCGCCGGCCCGCCCCGCCTCCCGCGCCGCGTCGCGCGACGGCTCGGGGACGGGCGCCGGCGCGGGCTCGGCGCGCGCCGCCCGGGCCGCGAGCTTCTCGTACGCCGACTCGCGGTCGATCGCGTCCCGGTAGCGCGCCGTCAGCGGCGAGGCGTCCACGAGCGCCCGGAGCTCGCCCTCGTCGACCGGCCCCATCAGCGACTGCGGCGCCCGCAGCCGGGTCGCGGCGACGGGCGTCGGCGCGCCCTTCTCCGACAGGACGGTCACCACGGCCTCCCCGGTGCCGAGCGAGGTCAGCACCTCGCTCAGGTCGTACGACGAACGGGGGAAGGTGGAGACCGTCGCCTTGAGCGCCTTGGCGTCGTCCGGGGTGAACGCGCGCAGCGCGTGCTGCACCCGGTTGCCGAGCTGGGCGAGGACGTCGGCGGGCACGTCCTTCGGGGTCTGGGTGACGAAGAAGATCCCGACGCCCTTGGAGCGGATCAGCCGCACGGTCTGGGTGATCGCCTCCAGGAAGGCCTTGGACGCGCCCTTGAACAGCAGGTGCGCCTCGTCGAAGAAGAACACCAGCTTGGGCTTGTCGAGGTCGCCGACCTCGGGCAGCTCCTGGTAGAGGTCGGCGAGCAGCCACATCAGGAAGGTGGAGAACAGCCGCGGCCGGTCCTGCACCGCGGGCAGCTCCAGCACCGAGACGACGCCCCGGCCGTCCGCCGCGGTGCGCAGCAGCTCGGCGGTGTCGAACTCGGGCTCGCCGAAGAACGCCCCGGCGCCCTCGTTCTCCAGCACCGTCAGGGCGCGCAGGATCACCCCGGCGGTGGCCGACGAGAGCCCGCCCACGGTCCGCAGCTCCTCCTTGCCCTCGGGGGAGGTGAGGAAGCCGATGACGGCGGTGAGGTCCTTGAGGTCGTACAGCTCCAGGCCGGCCCGGTCGGCGTAGTGGAACACCAGACTGAGCGAGGACTCCTGGGTCTCGTTCAGGTCGAGCACCTTGGACAGCAGCAGCGGCCCGAAGCTGGTGACGGTGGCCCGGACCGGGATACCGGTGCCCTCTCCGCCGAGCGAGAAGAACTCGGCGGGGCAGCCCGTGGCCGTCCACTCCTGACCGACCTCGGCCGCCCGCGCGGCGGTGCGCTCGCTCGGCGCGCCCGGCGCGGACACCCCGGAGACGTCCCCCTTGACGTCGGCGAGGAACACCGGCACGCCCTGGGCCGAGAGCTGTTCGGCGATCAGCTGGAGGGTCTTGGTCTTGCCGGTGCCGGTCGCGCCCGCGACCAGCCCGTGCCGGTTGAGCACGGCGAGCGGGATGCGCACCTGGGCGTCGGGGTAGGCCGTGCCGTCCAGGAGCACCGCGCCGAGGTCGAGGGCGGGCCCGGTGAAGGCGTACCCGTCGGCGATCTCCCGGACGGCCGGCGGGGTGAGGGCGGAGGACATCGGGGCACACTCCTGGGCAGAGCGGGACCGGGCCGCGCCAATGGGGCGGAACCCGGTCGGAAATCGTGGGCGAAGTTCGCGACATTTCCCATCAAACAGCCGCAAACGTCCACCCGCAGTTCACACCCGAGCGCGTGGCGGCGTCGCGGCTGCTGCGCCATCCGCCGTCCGAACGGTAGGCTTTCCGTGTGATCTTCAAGCGCATCGGCAATGGGCGGCCGTACCCGGATCACGGCCGGACCAGCACCCGCCAGTGGGCCGACGTCGCCCCGCGCCCGGTGCGACTCGACCAGTTGGTGACCACCAAGGGCCAGCTCGACCTCGAAACCCTGCTGGCCGAGGATTCGACCTTCTACGGGGACCTCTTCGCCCACGTGGTGAAGTGGCGCGGCGACCTCTACCTGGAGGACGGGCTGCACCGGGCCGTACGGGCCGCGCTGCAGCAGCGCCAGGTGCTGCACGCCCGTGTCCTCGACATGGAGTGACGGGCCCGCCCGCACGCTTCCGGACCGCCCCCTCGCCGCCGAGGCGGAGGGCGGTCCCGTCGTACCCGGGCGCCTCCGCACGCCCCTCTCGTACACCCTTTCGGGTAGCCGGGTACTCCAGATGATGATCGTTTAGTACCTTCGCAGGCAACGGGCACTAATCTGCTGACTACGGCCGCGACCTGGGGAACCGACCCCTCCGGCCGACTCGTCGTCATCCCGAGATCCCGTGTCATCCCGACCCCGCCCCGGCACCGAGGGGGAGACAAACCGTGAGCATGTTGACTCCCCAAGGCCTCAAGGGGAAGCAGTACCGCGTCACCGGCAACGCCTATCCGCGTCTCGGCCGGCCGCCCAAGAAGAGCCGCAAGGTGATCGCCGGGCTCGCGGCGCTGCTCGCGCTGGCCCTCATCGGACTCGGCGGCGTGCAGCTCTACGACATCTTCACCGGCAAGAACAAGCACACCAGCGCGCAGGCCTGCGCCACGCCCTCCGGCAAGGCGCTGGCCGCCCCCACCCCGGGGGCCACGCCGGGCGCACCCGCCGCCTCCGGCGCGCCGGCCGGCGCGCCGGGCGACCCGCACGCGATCCCGCAGCCGGCCACGATCACCGTGAACGTCTACAACGCGACCACGAAGGCCGGCCTCGCCGGACGGACCGCCGACGAGCTGAAGAAGCGCGGCTTCACCATCGGCAAGGTCGGCAACGCCCCGGCCGAGCTGGACAAGAAGGTGCCCGGCACCGCCCAGGTGATCGCCGGCCCGGCCGGCGCCGGCGCGTCCACCCTGCTCAGCTCGCAGATCGCGGGGGCCACCGCCACCGCCGACGCGCGGACCGACGCCAGCGTGGACTTCGTCATCGGCGACAGCTACAACGCCCTCCTGGACGAGACCCAGGCCGCCGCCGCGCTCGCCCTGGCCACCAAGCCCTCCCCCACCCCGACCGCCACCGGCAGCTGCTGAGCGCACGGCGCACTCGGACGCGGAGAGCCCCCCGGCAGTGCGCCGGGGGGCTCTCGGTCGTTCGGGGGATCGTGCGTCAGCCGGCGGTGCCGTAGAGGCGGTCGCCCGCGTCGCCGAGGCCGGGGACGATGTAGCCGTTCTCGTTCAGGCGCTCGTCCAGGGCGGCGGTGACCACGGTGACCGGCAGGTCCGCCAGCTCCCGCTTCATCACCTCGACGCCCTCCGGCGCGGCCAGCAGGACCACGGCGGTGACGTCGGTGGCGCCGCGCTCGATCAGCATCCTGATCGCCGCGACCAGGGTGCCGCCGGTGGCCAGCATCGGGTCGAGCACGTAGACCTGGCGGCCGGAGAGGTCGTCCGGCATCCGGGTGGCGTAGGTGGAGGCCTCCAGGGTCTCCTCGTTGCGGACCATGCCGAGGAAGCCGACCTCGGCGGTCGGCAGCAGGCGGGTCATCCCGTCCAGCATGCCGAGGCCGGCGCGCAGGATCGGGACCACCAGCGGACGGGGGTAGCTGAGGCGGGTGCCGGTGGTGACCGCCACCGGCGTGGTGACCTCCACCTCGTCGGTGCGGACGTCCCGGGTGGCCTCGTACGCGAGGAGGGTCACCAGCTCGTCGGTCAGGCGACGGAAGGTCGGCGAGTCGGTGCGCTCGTCGCGCAGGGTGGAGAGCTTGTGGGCGACCAGGGGGTGGTCGACGACGTGGAGACGCATGTACCGAGGTTAGCCCGGCCCTGGACGCCTGTACGACACGCCGCGGGCCCGCGGCGCGCGGCGGGGCTCACTCTGCCGTGACACGCCGTGACGCACGGCGAATGTCAGGACGGAACCGGTCGCCGTGGTATCAACCGGGCCGTTCTGGGAATGTCACGTCTTATGACGAGCAACCCGAAGGCCGGGGACGGCTCGGCGGAGGAGCCCAGGGGCCCCTCGGGCGGCCGCGCGGGCCCGCCCGCGAGCCCCCAGGAGACCGAGGCGGAGCGCCGCAAGCGGCGGGCCGTCTTCCTCCGCGAGCTCACCGAGGCGCGCGAGCTGCGGGAGCGGGTCCAGCCCAGGCGGACCAAGGAGCGCCGGATGCGCGAAGCGATGCGGATGCGAACCTTCCGGATCTGAGGCGGTTCCGGAGGGCCCGGGTCCGCCGTTCGGCCGTCCCCGGACGGTCGGGGCGGCGCGCGGCCGGCCGCCGGCCGACGCTTCCGACACGACCTGCAAAGACGCGCTGCCGAACACCCCCCGCGAGGGCGGGCTTTCTGTCACGATTCCGATGGGACGGTCCGAACAGCGGACCGCCTCTGGCGCGGGGGCGGCCAGATGTTCGCGTCGCCCGTGCGCGCCGACAGCCGAGACCGATGATCTTGGGAGTGTCCCTGGTGGCGTATTTCGCTGCAGTGCTTGCTCGCTCCGAGGACGGGTGGGACGTGAGCGAGACGGAGCTCGACGACGTCGAAACCCTGGCCGATCTGGCCGACCTGGCCCGCGACGCCGCGCAGGACGACGACAGCGTCCTGATCTTCATCGAACAGGAGGACGCCTGGTTCGCCATCGTCCGGGTGGACGGTGAGGAGGACCCGCGGATCTTCGTGTCGGACGGCGCCGCCGCCGCCCGCAGCTCGTACGGCTCGGTCCTCACCGACGAGCTGGTCGACCAGGCCGGCGAGAGCGAGTTCGGCGACCTCGACCACCTGGTCGTGGAGCTGGAGGACAGCGAGGAGGCGGAGGAGGCCGACGAGGCCGCCGACGACGCGGCCCCGCACGGCGGCGTCCCGGTCGGCCCGCTCGGCGACTCCCACCTGCTGACCGAGTTCGGCCTGCCCTCCGAGGAGCTGCTCGCCCTCAGCGGCGAGGGCGCCGTGCCGGGCGACGCCCTGGAGGAGATCGCCGAGGCCCTCGGCTGCGGCGAGGTCCTGGAAGCGGTCCGGTAGCGGGCAGCGGGCCGACCGGTGTCCGCCGCCGGATGCCCGACACTGGATGCCATGCAGTCCGCCACCCCCGCAGCCCTCCCGATCACCCCGCTGCCCGCCCCCGTCCGCCCCGACCCGGTCCGTGACCGCTGGGCGGCGCCGATGCGCCTCGCGATGGCCGAGGCCGCCCTGGCGCCGGCCACCGGCGACGTCCCGGTCGGGGCGCTCGTCCTGGGCCCGGACGGCGAGGTGATCGGGCGCGGCCACAACGAGCGCGAGGCGGTCGGCGACCCGACCGCGCACGCCGAGGTGGTCGCGATCCGCCAGGCGGCGGACAAGGTCGGGCAATGGCGGCTCGGTGGCTGCACGCTGGTCGTCACGCTGGAGCCCTGCACGATGTGCGCCGGCGCGATCGTGCTGTCCCGGATCGACCGGGTGGTCTACGGCGCCCTGGACGAGAAGGCCGGCGCTGCCGGCTCGCTCTTCGACGTGATGCGCGACCGGCGGCTCAACCACCGCCCCGAGGTGATCTGGGGCGTCCTCGCCGACGAGTGCGGCGAGCAGTTGCGCGCGTTCTTCGGCGACCACCGCGAAACCCCCCGCTGAAGGTCCGCCGGGATACGGATTTCGTGACCGCCGCACCCGTCCGGTAGAGTTCCTCTCGGTAGCGTGTCCGAGCGGCCAAAGGAGCACGCCTCGAAAGCGTGTGTGGGGGCAACTCCACCGTGGGTTCGAATCCCACCGCTACCGCCAGAAAGCCCGAGGGCCCGTCCGATCCGGACGGGCCCTCGGCGTTTCCGCGCACCCTCGTGACGCGGAAAGGGCTCCGCACCCGGGGCCGATGACCACCAACGCCCTTGTCGAGTACGGAGCCTGGAGGGGGGAGCGGTTCGGGGGGACCAACCGCTCCCCCGACGGAGTCCCACAACCGGTGCCGCGGTCGGGGGAGGAGCCGCGGTACCGGTCCCACAGCGGGGAGCTCCGGATCCACGCACCGGGAATTCCTGCCAGATCCCCGGTACGCCATCCATCCTGCCGCCCGGTACGCCCGTGGGCACCCGGAGAAAGACCCCACTCGCGGGGACCTTCGTCCCGCCGGGCGAACGCGTCGCACACTTGATAGCCCGTCCGGTGGATAAGCTGCCCCTGCAGGGCCGCTCGGGGACCCGGATGACGGCGGCCCACGGCTGGGAGGAAGGTCACCCGATGGCGCAGGCGAAGAAGATCGGCATGGTCCTCCTGCTCGTCTTCGTCCTCTACTCGATCATCACCTCGCCGGCCCGCTCGGCCGAGCTCGTCCAGTCGGGCTTCGAGGGCATCTCGAACGCCGCCAAGGCCGTCGGCACCTTCATGACCGGGCTGATCAAGTGACCGCCCCGGGCGGGTGACCGCCCCGGGCGCCGGACGGGCCCGACCAGGGGGCGGACGGCCGCGGAGGCGCCGCTGCACACCGGCTACGGTGGGCGGGACCCTCTGTACCCCCGTCCGCGAGGAGCGGCATCGTGATCCGGCACCTGGTCCTGTTCAAGCTCAACGAAGGCGTCAGCAAGGACGACGAGCGCGCGCTCGCGGGCGCCGAGGCGTTCGCCGGGCTCGGCTCGGTGATCCCCGAGCTGCGCGAGTGGGAGTGCGCCTGGAACACCACCGAGCGCGACATCGCGTACGACTACGCGATCAACAGCCTGGTCGAGGACCGCGACGCGCTCCAGGCCTACCTGACCCACCCGGCCCACCAGGCCGCGGCCGGCCAGTGGCGCGAGTTCGCCACCTGGGTGATCGCTGACATCGAGGTCTGATACCACCATCCGCCCGGGGCGCTTCCCCCGGACGGATCGCGGCGCCCCGCCCGGGCCTCGGGCGGGGCGCCGCGGTCCGTCCGGGAACGATCCTTGCGGCGCCTCCCCGATCGGCCCCGTGCAGGCCCGGCACCGCACCAACACACCTCCACCGGGTGCTTGCCCGACCTGCGCCCGCCTTGTGATGCTATGACCGGTTTTGCCGGACATGGCGAGGTGAAGAACCAGCCACGACACCCGCTCCGCAGGGCCCGCCGTAGTCGACTTTGGGAGGGGTGACGTGTCCGTGGACGAGGCGCTCGCGGGGATCATCAGTCCGGCCGGCGAGCTCCGGCCGGACGGCCTGCGCGGCCCCGGCGGACGCCCGGTGGTCGACGTCCGGACGCTGACCCGGGTGCTGTTCGAGCGCCTGGCCGAGCTCCCCCCCGACGCGCCCGAGCGCGAGCGGGTGCGCGCCGCGCTCATCGAGGTGAACATCCCGCTGGTGCGCTACGCGGCCACCCGCTTCCGCAGCCGCAGCGAGCCCATGGAGGACGTCGTCCAGGTCGGCACCATCGGCCTGATCAACGCGATCGACCGGTTCGACCCCACCCGGGGCGTCCAGTTCCCCACCTACGCGCTGCCCACCATCCTCGGCGAGATCAAGCGCTACTTCCGGGACAACGTCCGCACGATGCACGTCCCGCGCCGGCTCCAGGAGCTGTGGGTGCAGGTCAGCGGCGCCATGGAGGAGCTGACGGTGCTGCACGGACGGGCCCCCAAGGTGCCCGAGATCGCCGCGAGCCTGCGCATCCCCGAGGAGGACGTCCGGGCCTGCCTGGACGCCGGGCGGGCCTACAACGCGGCGTCCCTGGAGGCGGCCCAGGAGCACGAGGGCGGGCTCGCCCTGCTGGACCGCCTCGGCTACGAGGACTCCGCGCTCGCCGAGGTCGAGCACCGGGACGTGGTCCGCCACCTGCTGGTCCAGCTGCCCGAGCGGGAGCGGCGGATCGTCATGCTGCGGTTCTTCGCCAACCTGACCCAGTCCCAGATCAGCACCGAGCTCGGGATGTCGCAGATGCACGTCTCCCGGCTGCTCTCGCGGATCCTGACGAGGCTTCGCACCGGCAACTCCTGGGAAGAGTGACATCGCTCCGCGTTACCGCCGCGTGACATCTTGCGACGATCGGGTTTGCCGGGGATCGTGTGCCGGTATGGAGGGGGAGGGCCGTCGCCGGGAACATCCGCGCGTCGGCGCCCGTTCAACCGTCAGTCACAAGGGGGTGGGCGCATGTCCGGAGAGCTGGGCACTGCGGAGATCCACGCTGGTCAGGCCAACGGCACCGCGGTCGCCGAGGAGCGCATCCCGCTGCAGCGGGGGCCGTCCACCGCACCGCCCGTCCCCGACACGCCCCCCGCGGCGTCAGCCGGCGCCGGGCTGGACACCCGCACGCTCTCCCGCTCGCTCTTCCTGCGGCTGGCCGCCGTGGAGCCCGGCAGCGCGGAGCACGCCTACGTCCGCGACACCCTGATCGAGCTCAACCTGCCGCTGGTCCGCTACGCCTCGGCGCGCTTCCGCAGCCGCAACGAGCCGATGGAGGACATCGTCCAGGTCGGCACGATCGGGCTGATCAAGGCGATCGACCGGTTCGACCCGGAGCGCGGGGTGGAGTTCCCCACCTTCGCGATGCCCACGGTGGTCGGCGAGATCAAGCGCTTCTTCCGGGACACCAGCTGGTCCGTCCGGGTGCCGCGGCGCCTCCAGGAGCTGCGGCTCGCCCTCACCAAGGCCGGCGACGAACTGGCCCAGCGGCTGGACCGCTCCCCCACCGTGCCCGAGCTGGCCGCCTGCCTCGGCGTCAGCGAGGAGGACGTGGTCGAGGGACTCGCGGTCGGCAACGCGTACACCGCGAGCTCGCTCGACTCCAGCCCGAGCGAGGAGGACGGCGACGGGCCGCTGGCCGAGCGGCTCGGCTACGAGGACCTCGCGCTGGAGGGCGTCGAGTACCGGGAGTCGCTCAAGCCGCTGCTGGCCAAGCTGCCGCCGCGCGAGCGCCGGATCATCATGCTGCGCTTCTTCGGGAACCTGACCCAGTCGCAGATCGGCGAGGAGATCGGGATCTCCCAGATGCACGTCTCCCGGCTGCTCACCAAGACCCTCACCCAGCTCCGGGAGGGGCTCATCAGCGAGGGCTGACGAGCGCGGCGGGGCTCAGCCCGCCGCGCCGTCCAGCAGGTTGTCGCGGAGCCCGGCCAGCACGCCGTCGTCCAGGCCGAGGCCGTCGTGCCAGAACGCCCCGAAGCCGGACCAGCCGGCCTCGATCTCCTCGAAGGCCGCCGTCAGGTAGGCGGCGTCGGCCCGGAACACCGGCAGCAGCAGCCGCGGCTCGTGCATCAGGCCCCGGGTGCCGAAGTCGTCCATCACCCGCGCGACGACCGGCGCCGCGCGCTCGTTGGTCAGCAGGTAGTCCGCGACGACGGCCTCGCGGTCGACGCCCAGGGCGGTCAGCAGCAGCGCCGAGACCCAGCCGGTGCGGTCCTTGCCGGCCGTGCAGTGGAACAGCAGCGGCGGGCCGTCCGGGGCGGCCAGCAGGCGCAGCACGTCCGCGAACCGTTCGCGTGCGAGCCGGTCGGTGACGAACCAGCGGTAGAGCCCGGTCATCATCGCGGCGGCGCGGCCGTCGCCGAGCAGCGCGCGCTGCCTCGCCGGGCTGCGGTCGGCCAGGGCGTCGCGCAGCGTCACGTAGATGTCGAAATCGGGCGCGAACACCGGGAGATGGTGCAGGGTCACGCCGTCCTCGGCGTCCGGTTCGACGGTCAGCGCGGTGCCCGCGGGGAGGTCGCGGGCGAGCTCGGGGACGGGGAGTCCGGGGACGCGGTCGGGGCCGGCCTCGCGGACCTCGTCGAGGCTGCGGAGGTCGACCACGCGGCGCAGCCCGAGGGCCCGGAGCGCGTTCAGGTCATCCTCGGTGACGTGGTTCAGGCCATCGCTGCGCAGGACCGTCCCGGGGCGAAGGACCCTTCCGTCGGCCGTCCGGCAGCCCCCCAGATCGCGGGCATTGACCGCGCCGCGCAGACCGAGACTGCGCCCGACCTGGGGCATTCCGTTCCACTTGGACACCGCATTCCGGACGCCGCCGAATCCCCCGGCCTCGGTCTGCTGATCGGCCATGCGGGCGCCTCCATTGCATATTCGGACTGTCACATGGCACAGCGGTGCCCGATATTGCATGAACCTGCCCAATGCGGCGGCGAGATGTGCGAGAGTGTCATGCGCAACGACCCCAGTGTAGGTGTCCGCCGGGCCCCACCACCTCGCCCGAGCGGTAACAACGCTTGGTAACGACGCGTAGCACTCAGGTTCCGGTTTTTCATTTTCAATTCATCATTTGCATGGCCGATGCTGTTCCGGTCACAATCAGCGCCTTCATGGCTTCGCCATGAACGTTGGTAACAGGTTTGCTGCACTCTCGCCCAATTGGTCCCTCGCGGAGCCGACCCTCGACCAGGATGGGCGCCGGGCAGTCCTGCTGCCCGCGAACAGCTACAGGGCAGGCGACCGCCGAGCAGCGATGCGCCTGTCCCAAGGGGAGGATCACCATGGGTCGAGCGACCCGAAGAGTTGCCGCCTGCGCGGCGGCAGTTCTGCTGGCCAGCGGCCTGCAGATCACCCTGGCCCACGGCGACACCACGACGCCGAGGATCGACCTCACCGTCCTCGTCATCGACGACGGCGGTCCCTCCGTCGCGGCCATCACGGCCGAACTGAAGAGCCAGGGCACCCCGTACAAGGTCGTCACCCTCAGCGACCCCAACCGCCCCGTCATCAACGCCGCTTTCCTGAGCGACACGATCAACGGGCTGCCGCGGGGCAAGTACCAGGGCATCGTGATGCCCAACGAAAACCCCTTCGCCAACTCGCCGGCCGAGATGACGGCGATCGCGACGTACGAGGCGGCATTCAACGTCCGCCAGATCGACGCGTACACGTTCGCCAGCCCGGCGGTCGGTCTGAACTGGGCCCAAAATCCCGGTTACATTGGCACCTTGGACGGTTTCCAGGCCGCCACCACCACCGCCGGCACTTCGGGCCCGTTCGGCTACCTGAAGGGCGCCGTGCCCTTCGAGGACAACGACCCGAACGTCAGCGAGAGCTACGGGTACCTCGCCACCCCCCTGGCGAGCCTCCCGGCCGGCGCCTCGTTCACCCCGCTCGTCGACGCCCCGATCCCGGGCGCCTCCTCGCGCGGCTCGCTGGTCGGTGAGTACACCCACGACGGCCGCAAGGAACTGGTCGTCACGTTCGTCTACAACCAGTACCAGCAGCAGTACCGCCTGCTGGCGCGCGGCATGGTCGACTGGATCACCCAGGGCGTCCACCTCGGGTACGACCGCAACTACTTCGCGGCCCACATCGACGACGTCTTCCTGGCGGACGACCGCTGGTCGACCACCCTGAAGTGCACCCCCGGCGACGTGACCTGCCCGCCCGGCACCCCGGACACCGGCACCCCGATCCGGATGAGCCCCGCCGACGCGCAGTACGCCAAGCAGTGGATGACCACGAACAACTTCACGCTGGACCTGCTGTACAACGGCGGCGGCAGCGAGGACTGGAAGGCCGACCACAGCACCACGGTCGACCCGACGGCGCAGCAGCTGATCGCCGACCAGAACAGCTACCGCTGGGTCAACCACACCTACAGCCACCCGTACCTGGGCTGCGTCCAGGACGTCACCGTGGTGCCGTGGCGCTGCACCAAGGACGCCACCGGCAACACCGTCTGGGTCGACCAGAACACCATCCAGACCCAGGTCAAGAACAACTTCGACTGGGCCACCAAGAACGGCCTCACCAAGGTCGACCCGCAGGTCCTCGTCACCGGCGAGCACTCCGGGCTGCTGACCGCCCCGCAGGAGACCAGCGACAACCCGAACCTGGCGCCGGCGCTGGCCGCCAACGGCATCAAGTTCACCGGCAGCGACGCCTCCCGCGAGTCCGGCCAGCGGGCCGTCGGCCCCTCCACGCTGACGGTGCCGCGCTACCCGATGAACGTCTTCTACAACGCCGGCTCGGCGGTGGAGGAGACCGACGAGTACAACTGGATCTACACCAGCAAGGCCAACGGCGGCAGCGGGATCTGCGAGAACAACCCCAGCTCCACCTGCCTGCCCAAGCCGCTGGACGTCAACACCGGCTTCCAGTCGTACATCGTGCCGCTCGAGGCGCGGATCGACCTCGGCCACATCATGAGCAACGACCCGCGGCCGCACTACATCCACCAGTCGAACCTCTCCGAGGGCCGGATCATCTACCCGGTGCTGGAGAAGATCCTCGGCAACTACCGCGCGCTCTACGCCGACAGCGCCCCCGTCGTGAACCTCGGCGAGCGCGAGATCGGCCAGGAG
The DNA here is from genome assembly GCF_042887525.1 of Kitasatospora sp. NPDC057936. NCBI lineage: Bacteria > Bacillati > Actinomycetota > Actinomycetes > Kitasatosporales > Streptomycetaceae > Kitasatospora > Kitasatospora sp. NPDC057936. Next base: position 15,356 of record NZ_JBHVPD010000065.1, on the reverse strand, counting down.
TTCCAGAAGCGCGGGGCCTGGAGCGCGGCCGTCGCCGCCGGCCAGGTGACCGCGTACAAGATCGGCAACAACGTCACCGTCTCCGCGCCGGCCGGCGTTCAGATCGAGGCCACCATGCCGACGGGAACTACTCAGAAGCTGGCCATCGGTTCGACCGCTTTCGGTTCCGCCTACGCCGGTACGCTTTCCGGCTGGGTGGCGCCGGGCGCGCTGCAGAGCTCCGTCACGCTGCAGCTGTCCTCGGGTGCCACTCCGGCGGCCCCGGCCGCCGTCGCGCCGAGCGTCGCGGCCAAGTCCGTCCCGGCCCCGGCCCCGGCCGACAAGAAGGTGGTTCCCCAGGGCGTCGCCACCCCGGTCCCCGCCGGCCCCAGCGACACCACCCGCACCAAGGCTCCGGTCCTGGTCCCGGGCAGCGGAACCCCGGTGCCCGGCAAGGGCGTCCAGCAGAACGGCAACGGCGGCGCAGCCGGTGTCGTGAAGAGCTCCGTGGCCTCCGGGGGGACGGCCGGGCTCAACAAGAAGCAGGCCGGCAAGCCCGGCTCCCGGTAACACGCAAGACCCGATGGTGGGGCCGGCGCCGGCGAACCCGGCCCGGCCCTGCCACGGCTCACGTTCCGGCCACCCAGGCCGGACACCCGACGCAAGAACAGGAGGGGGGACAGGAGATGCGCGTCACCCTGCTCACCGAGGGGACGTATCCGCACCAGCACGGCGGCGTGAGCGTCTGGTGCGACCAGCTCGTTCAGGGCATGCCCGACGTGGACTTCGACATCATCGCCGTCACCGGAACCGGTCACGAGCCGCTCGCCTGGGAGCTGCCCGCCAACGTCCGGTCCGTCACCACCGCACCGCTGTGGGGCCCGGCCGCCGAGGCCAGGGCGCCGCGCGGCAGCGAGATGCGGCGCTTCCTCAACGCGTACGAGCGCTTCCTGCACTCCATCCTCGACCCGGTCTACACCACCCACTTCGGCACCGAGCTGTACGGCTTCGCCGACCTCGCCCGGCGCGGACTGCTCAGCCCCGCGCTGCGCAGCGAGCGGGCCCTGCGCACCCTCCAGCACGTCTGGACCCGCGACTACCTCCCCACCGCCGTCTCCCGGCCCACCCTCCACGACGCCCTGAACGCGACCGACCTCCTGGAGCACGCGCTGCGCCCGCTGTCGGTCGAGCCGCCGACGGACGGCGTCGCCCACGCGGCCAGCGGCGGCCTGGCCACGCTCCCGGGGCTGATCGCCGCCCAGCAGTACGGCGTACCGTTCCTGCTCACCGAGCACGGCATCTACCTGCGCGAGCGCTACCTCGGCTACCGCACCGGCCCGTACCGCTGGCCGGTCAAGGCGCTGCTGCTCGGCTTCTACCGGATGCTCGCCGAGGAGAGCTACCGGCAGGCCGCCCTCGTCACCCCCGGCAACCGGTACAACCGGCGCTGGGAGGAGCGCGGCGGCACCCCGTCGGAGAACATCCGGACCGTCTACAACGGCGTGGACCCGGCGGCCTTCCCGCCCGCCGGACCCGAGCCGCAGACCCCGACCCTCAGCTGGGCCGGCCGGGTCGACCCGATCAAGGACCTGGAGACGCTGATCCGCGCCTTCGCCATCGTCCAGCGGGAGATCCCCGAGGCGCGACTGCGGCTCTTCGGTGGCACTCCCAAGGGCGGCGAGGCGTACCGGGACGGCTGCATAGCCCTGGCCGCCGAGCTCGGCATCGCCGACTCGGTGGCCTTCGAGGGCCGCGTCGCCGACATCACCGACGCGTACGCGGCGGGCAACGTGGTCATGCTCTCCAGCATCAGCGAGGGCTTCCCGTTCACCCTCATCGAGGCGATGTCCTGCGGCCGCGCGACCGTCTCGACGGACGTCGGCGGCGTGCGCGAGGCCGTCGGCGACACCGGCCTGGTCGTCCCGCCGCGCGAGCCCGAGCCGATGGCCGCCGCCGCGATCGAGCTGCTGCGCGACGCCGAGCGGCGCGGGCGGCTCGGCGAGCAGGCCCGGCTGCGGGTCATCGAGCAGTTCACGCTGCGCCAGAACATCGACGGCTTCCGGGGCATCTACACCGAGCTCCTCGGCACCGCCCGCTGGATGCCCGAGGGCGTGGTGGCCGTCGGCGACGACGTCCCGACCGACTGGGACCAGCAGCTCGCCGTCGCCCGGCCCCAGCCGAGCGAGGTGGGGGCGTGAACGAGCGCAGCAAGAGAACCATGAAGAGGTGCGCGTTCCGCGAAGCGGCCGCCGAGTGCAGCGAGGTGGGCGCATGAGCGGTCCCATTCGCCTCGTTCCGGACGAGGCCGGCGCCGACCGGACGATGCAGCTGCGCACGCTGCCGCGGGGGCGCCGCCGCCCGGTCCTGCCGGCCCAGCCGGCGCCCGAGGAGGAGCTCGGCCTCTCCGCGGACCCGCTGGACGAACTCGCCGAGCGGCTGCGCGACGTCTGCGCCGACGCCGTCCACCCCTTCGAGATCGCGGCCTTCCTGGAGTCCGACGGCCTCTCCGACGAGCAGGCCGCCCTCCTGTACGGCCGCCCCGACGCCTTCACCGTCGCCGAGGAGCTGTTCGAGAAGGTCGAGCGCCGCTACCCCGGCCCGAGCTCCGAGTTCGCCAACCCCTGGCGGGCCGACCCCTGGCGCTGCGTCGTGCGCGGCCTGGTGTTCGCCCTGCCCGGGCTCGGCTACCTGCTCGGCGCCAACCTGTTCGCGGCCACCCGGATGCGTTTCGGCCTGCCCTCGGGCATGCTCGCGCTGACCGTCGCCACCGTCGCCAGCTGGGCCTTCAACCAGGCGCTCGCGCACCGCGCGTACCGCTGGCTCAGCCGGTTGCGGCGCCGGGACTCCGCGGTCTGCCTGAGCATCGGCGCACCGATCGGCGCGCTGATCGCCTCCGCCGCGGCGTACGTCGTCGGCGGGCCGCTCGCCTCCCTGCTGTTCGCCGCCGGGCAGTCCGCCTACCTGGGCGCGGCGACCGTGCTGCTGGTGCTCGGGCGGGAGAAGTTCCTGCTGCTGGCGCTGGCACCGGCCTCGATCGGCGCGGGCGTGGTGCTCGCGGTGGACGTCCCGCAGGTCGTCCGGACGGTGGTCCTGCTGAGCTCGCTCGTGCTGGCCGTCGGCCTGGCGGTCCGCGAGCTCGTCAACTGCATCCGCGGTGACAAGGAGGCCAAGGACGCCGCCGCGGTCAGGCTGCAGCTCCGTCAGGAGATCCCGCACCTGCTGTTCGGCCTGGCCTGCGGCACCCTCACCCTGATCGCCGGCCTCGGCGTGACCATCCACCAGGCGGTCGAGACCGGCGCCGCGCGGGGCGCCCACACCGCCCCCACCGGCCCGGCCATGATCGCCCTGACGCTCAGCCTCGGCCTCGCCGAGTGGCTGCTCTTCCGCTACCGGGCGATGGCCGTCGCCGCGCTGCGGGTCAGCCACACCTCCGGCGAGTTCGTCCGCCGCACCGGCGGGGTGCTGCTCGGCTGCCTCTTCATCTACCTCACCACCGTGGCCGCGCTGGACGCCGCCGCGACCGTGCTGTGGCCCGGCGCCCCCGCGCTCGGCGTCCCGCAGCTCGGCGCGCTGCTGCTCCTCGGCGGCTCGCTCTGGCTGGCGCTGCTGCTGAACGCCTTCGGGCTCAGCTGGAGCACCGCCCTCATCTGTCTGGCCGCCGCGGGTGCCGAGAGCGCCGGGCTGCTGACCGGTGCGGATCCGACCCTCCTGCAGCTGATCGGCTGCGGGACGGCCGCCTTCGTCCTCACCGCCATCGCCGGGCCCGTGCTCGGCCGCACCACCCAGCACCGCTGAACACCACCGAAGAACACGCACGACCGAACCACGTGCCCGGCCGGACGCACACCGCAGCGCCGGCCGACAACACCACCGGCCGGACCGCGACAGGCCCGGCCGCTCCCCCGAGAAGCAGAAAGCGAATCACGCATGAGCAGCGTCGCCGTCACCGGAGCCGAGGGTTTCATCGGCTCCCACCTCGTCGAGACCCTGGTCGCCGACGGGCACCAGGTCCGCGCGATGGTCCAGTACAACTCCTTCTCCTCGTTCGGCTGGCTGGAGACCCTGCCGAAGGACGTGCTGGACTCGGTCGAGATCATCCTGGGCGACGTCCGGGACCCGGGTTCGGTCATCGACCTGGTCAAGAACACCGAGACCGTCTACCACCTGGCCGCCCTGATCGCGATCCCGTACTCCTACCGGGCCCCGCACTCGTACGTCGACACCAACGTCACCGGCACCCTGAACGTGCTGGAGGCGGTGCGCCACCTGGGCATCCAGCGCCTGGTGCACACCTCGACCAGCGAGACCTACGGCACCGCGCAGACCGTGCCGATCACCGAGGAGCACCCGATCAACACCCAGTCCCCGTACGCCGCCTCCAAGGCGGGCGGGGACCGGCTGGCCGACAGCTACTACGCCAGCTTCGAGACCCCGGTCGTCACCCTGCGCCCGTTCAACACCTTCGGCCCGCGCCAGTCGATGCGCGCCGTCATCCCGACCGTGATCGCCCAGGTCGCCGCCGGCCAGACCGAGATCACCCTCGGCGACCTGCGCCCGACCCGCGACTTCATGTTCGTCAAGGACACCGCGAACGCCTTCCGCACCGTCGGCACCGCGCCCGCCGAGGCCGTGGTCGGCCGGACCTTCAACGCCGGCACCGGCGGCGAGATCTCGGTGGGCGACCTGGTCACCCTGGTCGGCAAGCTGATGGGCGTCGACCTCGTGGTCAAGGAGGACGAGCAGCGCATCCGTCCGACCAACTCCGAGGTCATGCGCCTGGTCGCGGACGCCACCAAGCTGCGCGAGGCGACCGGCTGGGCGCCCGGCTTCAGCCTGGAGCAGGGCCTGGAGCAGACCATCGAGTTCTTCCAGGACCCGGCCAACCTGGCCCGCTACAAGACCGACATCTACAACGTCTGACCCGCCGCACCGATCCAGCCATCTCTGGTTCTCAAGGCTCGTGTCCTGCACATACCTTCCGTGGGGGAAACACCATGCATGCAGTGATCCTGGCCGGCGGTAAGGGCGTCCGTCTCCGCCCGTACACCACCGCGCTCCCCAAGCCGCTCGTCCCGATCGGCGACCAGCACGCGATCCTGGAGATCGTGATGCGCCAGCTCGCCGCCGCGGGCTTCAAGACCGTCACCCTGGCCATCGGCCACCTCGGCCACATCATCCGCGCGTACGTCGGCAACGGCTCCCAGTGGGGCCTGCGCGTCGGCTACGCCGTCGAGGACAGCCCGCTCGGCACCATGGGCCCCCTGCTCACCATGCAGGACCGCCTGCCCGAGCACTTCCTGGTGATGAACGGCGACATCCTCACCGACCTGGACTTCGCCGGGGTGCTCAAGCACCACGAGACGTCCGGCGCTCCGCTGACCATCGCCACCTACGCCCGCCAGGTGAAGATCGACTTCGGTGTCCTGACCACCGAGTCCGGCAGCATCACCGGCTTCCAGGAGAAGCCGAGCATCGACTACCGCGTCTCGATGGGCGTGTACGGCGTGTCCCGCTCCGCGCTCGCCAAGTACACCCCCGGCCTGCCGCTCGGCTTCGACGAGCTGGTGCTCGACCTGCTGGCCGCCAAGACCCCGCCGTCCTCCTACGACTTCGGCGGCTACTGGCTCGACATCGGCCGCCCGGACGACTACGACCGCGCGAACGCCGAGTTCGCGAGCATCCGCCCGGTGCTGATGCCCTTCGAGGCGGGCACCGTCACGCCGTCGGTCACGGAGCTGCCGGTCCCCGCCGCCCGCACTGCGGCGGACACCGACCAGACGCCCGCCACCGCGGGCGCCGAGAGCGACGGACGGGCCGCGTGAGGATCCTGCTTCTCGGCGGGGACGGCTTCCTCGGCCGCCACGCCACCGCCGTCCTGCGGTCGCTGCCCGGTGCCACCGTGCTGACCGCGGGCCGGCGGCCCGCCCACGACCTGCGGCTGGACCTGGCCACCGCCCAGCCCGGCCCGCTCGGCGAGGAACTCGCCGCGCTGGCCCCCGACGTGGTGGTCAACTTCGCCGGCGCGGTGGCCGGCAGCGCGGTCAAGCTGGCCGAGGTGAACGCCCGCGGTCCGGCGGTGCTCTGCGAGGCGCTGCAGCTCGGCGCCCCGAAGACCCGGCTGGTGCACATCGGTTCGGCCGGCGAGTACGGCGTCTGCGAGACGGGCAGCTCGCTGTCCGAGGAGGCGGACGCCCGTCCCGTCGGCGTGTACGGCGCGACCAAGCTGGCCGGCTCCCTCGCGGTGGCCGGCTCGCCGCTGGACGCGGTGGTGCTGCGGGTGTTCAACCCGGTCGGCCCGGGGGCACCGGCGGGCTCGCTGCCCGGCCGGCTCGCCGCCGAGCTGCGCCGGGTGGCGCCCGAGGGCACCGACGGCGTCGTGCGGGTCGGGGACCTCTCCGCCCACCGCGACTTCGTCGACGCCCGCGACATCGCGCGCGCGGTCGGCCTGGCCGCCGCCGCGGACCGTCCGCTCCCCCGGGTGCTCAACCTCGCCTCCGGGCGGGCCAGGCCGGTCCGGGCGATCGCCGACGGCCTGGTCGCGGCGGCCGGCTTCACCGGCCGGATCGACGAGAGCGGGGCGGGCTCCGAGCGCTCGGCCGCGGTCTCCTGGCAGCAGGCCGACGTGTCGGCCGCCGCCCGGGAGCTCGGCTGGCACCCGGAGACCGACCTCGCCGACACCCTGCGCGACCTGTGGCTCAGCACCGGGCCCGGCCCGACCCCGGTCCTCGGATGACCGGGACCACCCCCGACGGCCGCCTGCTGGTGCCGCTGTACGTCCACCCCGCGGTGGACCCGGCGGCCTGGCGGGCGGTCGCCGCCGCCGACCCCGCCAGGATCGCCGCCATCGTGCTCAACCTGGCCGACGGCCCCGGCGAGGTCCCGGACAACGTCTTCGCCGAGGCCGCCGAGGAACTGCGGGCCGCCGGCCTGCCGCTGCTCGGCTACGCCGACACCGACTACGGCCGGCGCTCCCACGCGGCCGTGGTGGCCGACATCCTGACGTACCGCCAGCGCCACGGCATCACCGGCGTGTACCTCGACCAGGTCGCCTGCCACCCGGGCGCGCTGGCGCACTACCGGCGGCTGGCCACGGCGGCCCGCGCGGCCGGCTGCGGCACCGTCGTGTTCGGCCACGGCGAGCACCCCGACCCCGGCTACGCCGAGGTCGGCCTCGCCGACCTGCTGGTCACCTTCGAGGGCACCTGGGACGCCTACCGGGAGATGACCCTGCCCCTGTGGACCGGCCGCCACGCGGCCTCCCGCTTCTGCCACCTGGTGTACGACGTCCCCGCCGACCAGGCAGGGGACGTCACCGCGCTGATCGCCGCCCGACGGGCGGGCGTCAGCGCCGCCGTTCCGGGCTCCGGGGACAACCCCTGGTGCACCCTCCCCCACGGTCTGACCGCCGCTGAACTGACCTGACCAGATCCGGAGTTCGACAACCGTGAACCGCCGCACCCGGCCCTTACCGGCCGCCATCGCCCTCGCCGTCGCCCTGCTGGCCACCGCGTGCAGCAGCTCCGGGGACGACCACGGCCCGTCGGCCGGTGACTCCCCGAGCGAGCCGCCCGCGGCGACCGCTCCCGGCACTCCCGGCACCCCGAGCGACACCGCGCCCCCCGGCGCCCCGGGCACGCCGAGCGCTCCCGACACACCCACGCCGACGCCGACCGGGACTCCCGGGACCCCGTCGGCGTCCGGCAGGCCGTCCGCCCCCGGCACCCCGGGCGGCGGCACCACCGCCCCGCCGCCGTCCGGCGCCCGCTGGCAGCCCGCCCCGGGCCTCGCCTGGCAGTGGCAGCTCGGCGGCGGCGTCGACCAGTCGGTGGACGTGCCGGTCTACGACATCGACGGCTTCGAGAACGACGCCTCGGTGGTCGCCTCGCTGCACGCCAAGGGCCGCAAGGTGATCTGCTACATCAACGCCGGTTCCTGGGAGAGCTTCCGCCCCGACGCGGCCGCCTTCGCCAAGACCCTGGAGGGCTCGGACACCGGCTGGAAGGGCGAGAAGTGGTTCGACATCCGGCAGGTCGACCAGCTCAAGCCGCTGATGGCCGCCCGCTTCGACATGTGCAGGAGCAAGGGCTTCGACGCCGTCGAGCCGGACACCATCGAGGCCTACAACCAGGACAGCGGCTTCCCGCTCACCGGTGACGACCAGATCCGGTACAACCGCATGCTGGCCCAGCTCGCCCACGAGCGCGGCCTGGCGATCGGCCTGAAGAACGACCTGGACCAGATCCCGGCGCTGCTGAACGACTTCGACTTCGCGGTCAACGAGGAGTGCTCGCAGTACGACGAGTGCGACCGGGTCGAACCGTTCGTCAAGCAGGGCAAGGCGGTCTTCCACGTCGAGTACAAGGTCGGCACGGACCAGTTCTGCACCAAGGCCAAGGCGCTCGGCTTCAGCTCGATGCAGAAGAAGCTCGACCTGGACGCGTGGCGCAAGCCCTGCTGAGCCGCGCCCGACGGCCTCCCGTCGCGCGGGTGACCCGGACGGGGGTCACCCGCGCGAAGGTCACTTGACCGCGAGCCAGACGACTCCGCCCAGCACGACCAGGGTGATGACGGCGATCAGCGCGATCACGCCGGTGCGGTTGCCGCTGCTGCGGCCGTAAGTGGAGACGGAGCCGGGGCTCTGCGGCGCGGGGGTCTCGTCGACGAACGCCCGGAACATCTGGGTGCTGCCGGCGGGGTCGTAGTCGTTGTCAGCCATGGCACGGACTCTAACGAATCCGGCACCCGGCCCGACACCCCGGACCCTCGGTCCGGCCCCGGACCACCCGCACGCGCAACGGCGGTACGACGACCACGTGAAGACCGCCCGAAGCCCGGAATGCCGTACGGCGTGATCCTGTTGACTGCGTCCATGACCGGAAACCACAGTGATGCCGCACGCCGGATCCGGCTCGGCGGCTCCGACCTCAGCGTCCACCCGCTCTCCCTGGGGGGCAACGTCTTCGGCTGGACGGCCGACGAGGAGCAGTCCTTCGCCGTCCTGGACGCCTACGCCGCGGCCGGCGGCAACTTCGTCGACACCGCCGACGTCTACTCCGCCTGGGCCCCGGGCAACACCGGCGGCGAGTCCGAGACGATCATCGGCAACTGGGTGCGCAGCCGCGGCAACCGCGACGACGTCGTGATCGCCACCAAGGTCGGCATGCACCCCGAGGCGGGCGGCCTGGGCGCGGCCAACATCAAGGCCTCGGCGGAGGGTTCGCTGCGGCGCCTGGGCGTCGAGCGGATCGACCTCTACTACACCCACCGGGACGACGACACCCCGGTCGAGGAGTTCGTCACCGCGCTGGACGAGCTGGTCCGCGAGGGCAAGGTCCGCGCGGTCGCCGCGTCCAACATCGGCGCCGAGCGGCTCGCCGAGGCGCTGGCCTTCGCCGAGCGCGAGGGCCTGGCCAAGTACGTGGCCGTCCAGCCGCACTACAACCTGGTGTCGCGCGGCACCTTCGAGGGCCCGCTGGCCGACGTGGTCGCCGACCACGGCCTGGCCACCGTGCCGTACTACGCCCTGGCCTCCGGCTTCCTCACCGGCAAGTACCGCCCGGGTGGCCCCGGCGTGGCCAGCGCCCGCTCCGAGGGCGCCGCCCGCTACCTGGACGACCCGCGCGGCCCCAGGGTGCTGAAGGCGCTGGACGTGGTCGCCGCCGAGCACGGCGTCGAGCTCGGCACGGTCGCCCTCGCCTGGCTCGCGGGCCGCCCGACGGTCGCGGCCCCGATCGCCAGCGCCCGCACGGTCGAGCAGCTCCCGCCGCTGCTGGCCGCCGCCGCGCTGGAGCTCACCCCCGAACAGACGGCGCTGCTCGACGAGGCGTCCGCCTGACGGCACCACCGCGCGCCCCCGCGGGCCACGTGCGCGCCGCCCGTACGGGTGGTGACACGCGGCCCGCGGCCGTTTCCGGGCCACCATGGTTCGAGCTCGACCGACCCACCGCAACCCGGGGGCCCGATGTGCCCGACCAACCCGCCCGGAACGGCTTCGCCGTCTCCCCGTCCGACCTGTCCGCCCACGCCGGGACGGTCGACGAACTCCACGCCGGCCTCACCGCCGCCGACGACCCCGCCCGCGACCGCACCGCCGGCGCGCACGCCGCCCTGGCCGGCTGGCGCACCGGAGCCGAACTCCGCGCCCGCGCCGACCGCTGGGACGACCAGGTGGCCGCCTTCGGCGGCATCCTCCACGACCTCGCCCACCGCCTGCGCACCACCGGCGCCGCGTACGCCGCCACCGACCGCGGCCCGGACGCCGAGGAGTAGCGCGGTGCCACCCCGCCCGTGCCGGGCTTCGGCCTCCCGCCCGGCGGGGAGCGGCCGGTGCTGAGCTACGAGACCGTCCGCTCCACCCGCCTCGACGCCCTCACCACCGCCGCCGAGGAGTGGACCGCCCTGCGCGCCCGCTACCTCGGCCTGCGCGACCGGCTCGACGGCGAGATCGCCGGCCCGCTGGCCGAGGGGTGGGACGGCGAGGCGGCCACCGCCGCCCGCGCGCTGATCGCCGAGGTGGCGGGCCAGTTCACCGCCGCGAGCCAGGAGTCCGCCGACCTCGGCACCCTGCTGGCCGACGCCGCCGGCCAGTTCACCGACGCCCAGCGACAGCTCGTCCGCCTGGCCGACGAGGACGCCCCCGCCGCCCACCTCCGGGTCTCCCCCACCGGCGCCGTGACGGACGTCCACCCGCTGCACGACGACGAGTCGGCCCGTCACCAGCCCGAGTACCGGTCGGTCTTCCTCCCCGAGCGCCACCGCGTGATCGCCGAGCTGGCGGGCCGCATCGAGTCCGCCCGGCGCGCCGCCACCGAGGCCGACGAGGCCGCCGCCTGGGCCCTGCGCTCGGCCCCGCCCGTCCCGGGGAACCGCCCGTTCGGCCCGGACGGCTGCCACTCCCTCGCCCAGGCCCGGCAGGCCCGCGCGGACCTCGGCGCCGCCCTCACCCTGGCGGCGAAACGCGCCGCGCTCACCCCCGACGAACTGACCCGCCTCGACGCCCTGCTCTCCGCCCACGCCGACGACCCCGCCTTCGCCGCCGGGTTCGCCACCACACTCGGCCCGCGCCCCGCCCTCGAACTCTGGCGAGACCTCAACGACCCAGCGCTGTCCGCCACTTCGGCCGGCGGGCGGGCGGACGCCCTGCGCCGCCTCCAGTCCTCCCTCGGCACCGTCCTCGGCACCGCCACCCACAGCACCGACCCGGCCATGCGCACCTGGGAGCAGGAGGTCCTGCGCCTCGGCCCGAAGCAACTGGCCCGCGCCGGCGGCGGCCCGATGCCGACGGGCTACCACCTGATGAGCGCCCTGCTGCGCTCCGGCCGGTACGCCCCCGGCTTCCTCGCCGCCTACGGCGAGGGCCTGCTGGCCACCGAACGCGGCGCCAGGGTGCCCCCGCAGCTGCTGTGGTGCCCCGACGGCACCGAGCCCGCCTGGGACCACCTCGGCGAGGGCCGCGGCGGCGACCCGGTGACCGGCTTCCTGGCCGCCCTGGCCCACCACCCGGCCGCCGCCACCGCGTTCCTGGACCCGGGCGACCCGCGGCGCGGCGACCACCTCGCCTACCTGCTGCGCGAGCGCCGCTGGCCCGAGGAGCTGGTGGCCGGCGCCCACGTCCGGGGCCACCACGCGCTGGGCCTCGCCGTCCAGGCCGCCGCGACCGGCGGCCACCCGGACGGGTTCCACGCCCACAGCGCCGCCCAGGCCCGGGTGATGCGGGACACCATGACCCTGCTGGACGCCGGCATCGGCCGCGAACACCTCCCGCCCGGCCTGCACGCCCCCGTCGCCGCGGCCCTCGCCGACTACGCCGCCGACACCCACGCCGTCCTCTCCGGCACCAGCCGCTCCGCCAAGGACCACGCGGCCGCCGCGGCCGCCGGCGTGTGGACCGACGAGCGCACCGGCGAGGTCCGGATGGCCGTGGAGAAGGGCCCGCTGATCCGCGCCCTGCGCGGCCTCGCCGACCTCCCGGAGGCCCACCACCTCGTCCAGCAGGCCGAGTTGACGCACATCGCGGAACGGATCGGCGCTCTCCCGGCCGGCACCTCCGAGCCGGAGTGGAAGGGGCTGCTCGCCAACTCCGCGGTCGCCCTCGGCGTGCTCGACGCCGTCCAGGCCGACGCGGTGCTCGACCAGCGCGACGACGCCGCCAAGGTCGCCGCCTGGAAGGCCAAGGGCCTGTACACCGGCCTCGACGCCCCGCTGAAGCTCGTCCCCGGCCCCGGGCTCGGCGAACTGACCCGGCGGGTCCTGGCGGCCGGCATCGCCGACTGGCAGAGCGGCGCCCTCGATGCCATCGACGCCGCGGCGGCCGGCCGGATCGAGCGCAACACCCTCACCGGCCCGGACGGCCGCACCGGCCACGAGGGCGTGACCGCGATGGTCGAGCAGTGGCGGCGCGAACACGGCCACCCGGACCCGGACGGCCTCGCCGCCGACTGGGACAAGCAGCAGCTGCGCGCCGTCTACGGCACCGGCCGCACCGACGCCGCCGCGGCCCTCGGCCGCTCCGGGGGCTGACCCCACCGGGAACGCGACGGGCCCCGGCGGTACGAACCGCCGGGGGCCCGGAGCCGGCCGTACTACGGCCGACCGAAGTGGGTCGGGTAGTACCCCGCGTTCAGCGTCGAGATCCGCACCGTCCTGCCCGGCCGCGGCGCCTCCACGAACGTGCCGCCGCCCAGGTAGATCCCCACGTGGTGGATCCCCGAGGCGCGCCCGCTGTCCGACCAGAACACCAGGTCACCGCGGCGCAGCTGCCCCGCGCCGATCGGTGTGGTGGCGGCGTACTGGTCGTCGGCCACCCGCGGCAGGCTTATCCCGCTGCGCCGGTACGCCTGCTGGACGAGTCCCGAGCAGTCGTAGCCGGACGGCCCGTCACCGCCCCAGACGTACGGCTTGCCCAGCTGGGCGAGCGCGTAGTCGACGGCCGACTCCGTGCTCCCGGAGGACGCGCTCCCGGAGGAGCCGCCGTCGGAGGACGGCCGCGACGGCGCCGGGCCGGAGTCGCCGGACCGGCCGGTGCGGTTCAGGTAGACGTCGTAGTGGCTGGTCCAGCGCCACTCGCCGCCGGAGTTCTTGAACCAGTACCGCTCCCCGTCCCAGCCCTGCCGCAGCCCCGCGGACGCGGCCTGGCCGTTGGACCCGGACGACCGTCCGCCGGTGTCGGCCGAGCCGCCGGAGCCACCGGACTTGCCGGGCTTCGCGGACTGGCCGGTGCGGCTCGCGTAGACGTCGTAGTGGCCGGTCCAGCGCCACTCGCCGCCGGAGTTCTTGAACCAGTACCGCGATCCGTCCCAGCCCTGCTTGCCGGCCGCGGCGTGCGCGGATCCGGCGCCGGCCGTCAGACCGACGACGCCGGCGCCCGCCAGCACCGTGGTGGCCAGGCAGGTACTTCGCACGGCGCGGTGTATTCGGCTGCCCCCGGCCGCCGCCCCGGAGCGGGCGGTGCGCGGACGGGCCGCGCAGTTCGGGCAGCCGCAGCCCGCGATCGCGGGGATGCTGCCGAGGCTCTCCTCGAAGCCGATCGTCCCGAAGTCGGCGTCGACGTCGGCGACGGCGGTCCCGGGGCCGGCGTACGCGCCGGTGGCTATCCTCATGCGGGTCGTCCTTCCTTCCTCCCGGCCCGGGCGGCCGGGGACGGTACCGAGGCGGCCACTCCGGCCGGCGCGACGAAGGCGACCAGCAGCTGCTCCATCAGGGCGCTGCGGGCGGCCTCGTCCAGTTCGTGCGCCGTCGCGCGCTCCAGCCGGCGGACGGCGAGCGCCGCCGCCTCGACCGCGTCGTCCACCAGGACCGTGCGCAGACCCGCGTCCAGGTCGGCCAGCCGGCGGCGACGCATCGACTCGGCGACCTCGGGCGCGTAGTCCAGCGCCAGCGGCTGCACCGAGTACACTTCCAGGCCCGCCGGGGCCGCCTCGGCGGCCAGCGCCCGGGTCAGCTCGTCGGCGAACCACTGCCCGTCGCGCAGCGCGGGCCCGGGGGCCGCGTTGCTGTCGCACGGCAGGGTGGACGCGGTGCGGGTGAGCACCGCCTGGATCTGCTCGCGCAGGTAGCCCTCGTGGTCGTCGATCGCCAGCAGCGCCCGCGCGGTGTCCTTGATCCGCCAGACGACCAGCAGCCGGACGACGATCGGGGTGCCGGTGCGGTCGACCACCTTGGCCGGCTCGCTGCGCCAGTGCCGCAGCCGCACGTCCACCCGGCGGCGGCGCAGCAGCGGGTTGACCCAGACGAGGCCGGCGCGGCGGACGGTGCCCCGGTAGCGGCCCCACCGGGTGAGCACCCGGGTCTCGCCGCCGGCGTTGGCGAGCAGTCCGGCGAGGGCGTAGACGACGAGCAGCCCGGCGGCGCCCACCGCGGCGACCGACAGGACGTCCACCTCGGTCCGGCCGCTCTCCCGCGCGGCGGTGCCGCGCAGGTCGGGCAGCGCGTCCCAGTACGGGACGACTCCGTCGTGCAGGAGCACCGCGAGGACGCCGGCGACGCCGACGAGCACCGCGAACAGCGCCGACCAGCCCGGCAGGACGGTGGCGACGTGCTCGCGCAGCGCCTGGTCGGCGCGCGGGGGGCGGCGGGAGGTCACGGCCACGATGCCGCCGGCCGGGGTGGCGTCCGGGAGCTCGACGGCCTCCGCGGCGGCCGCCTCCAGCGGGTCGCGGGGGTCGGCTCTGCCGAAGGCCGGTCCGGGGACGACCACGAGGGGGGCGGTGGCCTCCCCGCCGTCGGCCGCGGCGGCCGTCCTGGCGGGCTTGGCCAGCGCACTCGCGCCGCTGACGGAACGTTCCGGCAGTACCGGCGGGAACGTCGTGGGCAGGTGGTCGGGTCGCTGCGAAGAATCGCGGGTGACGTCCATGCACGGATCCTCGGGGTCGGTGTGTCGCGCAACGGGCGGCCCGGATCTGACGGGCAGTGCCAGAGTCAGGCTAAGTTCATACGTCATCAAATGCGACATTTGATCCGTCGTGTGTCGACATTTCCTGACGAATCGTCCGAAGTTGACCTGACGCGCAGACACATGATCGATCGGTCGGGGTGATGTCAAGTGGCCGTTGGTGTGGTCTCGGACGTTCCGGCGCAGGTCAGCGCCGTCGGGCACCCGGGCCCCGGGCGAACACCCGGCGGGTGATCAGCCCGATCGCGGCGAGCAGCAGGAGGCCGCCGGCCAGCCCGGTGCGCCACCGGGCGGGCCCGGCCTCGTGGGCCGCCGCCTGGGAGCCGTCCGCCCCCTCGGATGAAGCGGCGGGCGGTGCCGGCAGCGGCCGGGCACTCCCGGCGGGCGCCTGCGCGGCGTCCGCCGGGAGCGGCGCGGCGGCGGCCCGGCGCGGCCCGGCCCCCGCGGGGGCGGATGGGGTCGGAACAGCGGTACGCGACCGGGCGGC